>JAUSQH010000198.1 GCA_030652895.1 Alphaproteobacteria bacterium | reverse complement strand
CGGCGGCGGCGCAGCTGGCGGGGCGCGATCCTGGTGCTATTACGCTCATCGCGGTCAGCAAATTTCATCCTGCCGAATCGGTCCAGCCCGCCCTGGGGGCAGGCCAGCGCGATTTTGGTGAAAACCGGGTACAGGAAGCCGCTGGTAAATGGCCGCCACAGCGTGCCAGGTGGCCGGATTATAAACTGCACCTGATCGGCCCTTTACAAACCAATAAAGCGCGCGAGGCCGTGGCGCTGTTTGATGTCATCCACACGCTTGACCGGGAAAAACTGGCGCGCCGTGTTGCCGATGAGATAGCTGCCAGCGGAAAATCACCCGCGTTGTTCATTCAGGTGAATACCGGCGATGAACCCCAAAAGGCGGGAGTGTCGCCGAGGGATACGGATCACTTTATTGCGCAATGCCGAGATGAACTTGGTCTGAACATTTCCGGGCTGATGTGTATTCCGCCTGCAGAGGAAAATGCGGCTCTGCATTTCGCACTGCTTGCAGAAATTGCGGCGCGCAATGGACTAGCGCAATTGAGCATGGGCATGAGCGATGATTTTGAGATCGCCATTGCACACGGCGCCACTCATGTGCGGGTCGGCAGCGCAATTTTCGGCGCGCGCGGATAATATCGAAACTAAAGCATCGGCCGCCTGACTGGAAAGATTTGTTGTTCAGATCAGATGGATGACGCGCTTTTCTTAGGGCTTCAATACCAGGCGGTTATTAACCGGCTGCAGGGGCCGTGAATTGGCGCTTATCGCTGTCGCAAACTTTTCCAGTTGCGCCTGACCGACGGTTACGGGTTCGTCCAGCACAAACCAGTTCACGCCTTCGCTGCACGGCGGGGTGGTGAGGGATCCCATATACCGGTGATATTTAAGGCTGGCAGGAAAGAACGCCTTGGCGTCGATCGTAGCGCCCGCGATATCGCGCGCTGGTCCTGCTTCAGATGGCATATGCGTCCAGAGTGATTCCAGGGCTGGATTGTCCGCTCCCATCTGCATCATAACGCCCAGAACCGCCAGCTTGCCGTCCGCGCTTTTGTGCACAAAATGCGCTTCCATAGCCGCGCTCCCCGGCTTTGGCATGTTCGCTTGGGGTATGGAAATGCACCTGCAGCAGGTCATAGCGCATGGCGCTCACTGTTATGCTGCTGCCCGGTTGAAAGTTGGCCTGAATGGTATGGCCATTGTGTATGATATTCAGCGCAGAAGGATTGTAATTGAGGCTGATAGGTGCCCCATCCGCCTGAAAGCCATCGGCGATATCGATGGGAGATTGCATCTGGCCGGTGCTGCACAGCTGATAATCTGGCGAGAGACTACCCCATTTCTCGGCTCCGGTTTCGCCCGTATATTCCCAATGTGCCGGGGCGCCCGGCGCAGCGTGGGGATCGGCCGCGAACGCCGCGGCTCCTGTCATCAGAGCGGCGCAAAGTCCAAGATATACGGCTTTCATGATCTATACCCTTTTGGGTGATTATCGTCCCGGCAACTTTAGGATAGAGGTTCTATAATTAACAATCTGCCTACGCCAAAAAAAGGCAGCTGTAATCCCGGCATCAGAAATACGATAAGCACATGGCTAATACCGTGCGGCCCCGACGCGTCTTGGTGTGTTCATTATGGCACTAATGACATCGCCATGAAAGTCAATGCGACCCACGTCTCGATGCGGTGGTTTCCCCCTGCAGGGTTTGACCAGAGCAGGAAAAATCGCCGGAATGGCTGCTGCCAGATCAGCGGCGGAAAAATGGGTCAGCCCGGCCTGACGATTTCTATCAGGCCGGGCTGGTTTTGTTAAAGGATGGTCTCGCCGTGCAGCGAGAGGTCCAGTCCGTCACGTTCATATTCCGGTTCGACCCGCAGACCGATGGTGAACTTGATCAGATACAGGATACCGGCTGTCGCCAGTGCGCACCACGCAATGGTGTAACCGATACCAACGATCTGGGTCATGACCTGACCAGGATTACCTTCAAGCAGGCCGGCGACGCCGCCAATGCCTTCGACTGCGAATACCCCGGTCAATAAGGCGCCGACAATGCCGCCCAATCCGTGTACTCCGAACACATCAAGACTGTCATCATAACCACCCATGCGTTTCAGCGAGGTTGCGCCCCAGTAGCAAACGACACCCGCAATCAGACCGATAATCAGTGCGCCAGACGGATCCACGAAGCCTGACGCCGGAGTAATCGCGACCAACCCGCCGATGGCGCCAGAGATCAGTCCCAGGGCGCTGGGCTTGCCGCGCAGCGACCATTCGGTGAACATCCAGGACAGGGCGGCGGCGGCGGCGGCGATCATCG
>JAUSQH010000192.1 GCA_030652895.1 Alphaproteobacteria bacterium | reverse complement strand
CCCTGCGCTTCGCCGATTTCGCCGTTTGCACCGTCGCGGGTGTGCACTTGTGCACGCCCAACCGTCAGCGGTCCCGCTTGCAGACGGCCACCGCTTAGCATACCGCCTTCAATATCCAGATCCATGCGGCCAAGTTTTCCGCGCTTCAATACAATGCTGGCGCGCGCACTTCCCGGCACAAGATGATACCGTTCCAACGCTCCGCCATTAATCTGTAGACTGATGTCTTGTGGCTGCGGCGCGCTAAGCACAATGTGATTGATGTTATATGGGAGAACATTGCCGATCAGCAGTGCCGACTGCCACTGCCATGCGGGATTTTTGCCCTGCCCCGCAATGCGCACACCGGTGGCTTGCGGCTGTACCCGCAGGGGAAATCCTGTTACCTCCAGGGTGCTATATTCTACTGTCATGCCATCAGCGCGGCGCGCCTCGGCCCACGCAGCGACGCCACGTTCAATTTCATTCGCAAGAACGAACCAATAGGCGGTGTATGCAATGGTGGCGGCAAGCACAACGCCGGAAAGTACGGCGTAGCGCACATTGGATGACTGTTTTGGCACAGGGGGTTTTCTCACTTGTCCGTCATGGTCCAGACGCCATCCCAATTGGCGGGCGGCGGGGAATTCAAGAAAGCAGCGCATCGCTCAAGGAATATCCGCGAAGGTCTGTCGCCGGGGTGCGCGTTCAGGGCGTCTTTAAAATATGTCTGTGCGACGGAAAATTGCCGCGAACGGTAATGCCGCATTCCCGCATTGAATGCGGCAACCGTATCATCCAGATTCGGAAATATTTCCGGCGTGTAATGATCAAGCGCCTCGAATACCGCGACCGGATTATCCTTGCCCTTCACCCGGATCAAATCGATCTCGCGTAATTTCGCGGGGTGGCGTAAATCAGCGACGGTGAATTCACTGATCAGGATCGGCACGCCATATTGCTTGGTGGCGCCTTCCAGCCGTGACGACATGTTCACACAGTCTCCAATGGCCGTATATTCCAGGCGTTTGGTGGAGCCGATATTTCCAATGACGGCCTCGCCCGTGCCGATCCCAATACCAATATCCAATGCCGCACCGCCTGCTGATATTCTGCGCTGATTCAGAATACGCAGCGCCGCCATCATTTCATTGGCCACCGCCACGGCGTTGTCCGCATCGACATCCGACGTAAAGGGCGCACCGAACAACGCCATAATGGCGTCGCCGATATATTTGTCCAGAATGCCGCGATGACGGAAAACTACCTCAACCATTTCTTCGAAATATTCGTTTAACAGGGAAACGGTGCCGGTGGCGCCCAGGCTTTCCGAAAGACCGGTAAAGCCGCGAATATCGGAAAACAGGATTGAGATGCGCTGGCTCTTGCCCTCCAGCTGTCCACCGTCGGACGCCAGCAATTGATCCGCCACTTCTTTCGACATGAACCGCGCCATGGTGGCCTTGACACGCTGCTCATTGGAGATGTCTTCAATCAGCAACAATGTGCCCAGAACCTGATTTTCCTGATCATGTAAAGGTGCAACCTTCAGGTTCACCGAGGCGTCGCGGCCTTCGGCGAACAGTAACGGCGTATCAACCGAAATGTCCCTGGCGCCAGTGTCACGCACACGATCGATTGCGTCGACGATCCACTGGTTATGCGGCTCAAACCATTCTATTGCGGAACGGTTGATCAGTTCATGTTCGCTGGTGCGTAAAATATCCAACGCCGCCTGATTTGCAGTGGTGATGATCCCATCCATATCGACTGTCAAAATGCCGTTCGAACTGGAGGCGCGGATGTTTTCATTATAGTTGCTGATGGTCAGTACTTCGTCAAACAGATTGGCGTTTTCCAGCGTGATGGCGATTTGCGAGCTGAATGCCATCAAACGGGTTTCATCTTTTGCGGTGAAGCCGCCCGGACGTTGCTTGTTCAGCACCTGTATAACTGCGATGCGTTCACCAGATTTATTTGGCACCGCCATGCACAACATATTCATGGTGCGATAGCCCGTACGCTTGTCTACGTCCTGATTGAAGCGTGGATCAGAATAGGGATCATCCAGATTGGCCGTGATGCCGGTCATGAAGACATCGCCCGCGACACCGCTGGTGTCAGGAATACGGATTTCAGTTGTTCCCAAACCATCTGCGTAACGCGACCAAAGCTCACGGGGTTTGGGATCATGTAGCAAAAGCGTCGCCCGGTCCGCATCCAACAGTTCGGTTGTCGCCCCCATGATGCGCGCGATAAGCGTGTCAATGTGCAATTCGCGAGAGAGGTCGTGGGTCAGTTCCAGCATTGCTACTTCGTCGCGCAGGCCGGTGATCATCAGATTGAAGCCACGGAATATTTCGGCATATTCGTCGGTGCCTGTCACGGTTAGCTGCACATCCAGCTCGCCCTTTTCAACCGACTTCATGGCGTCAACCAATTGCCGGGCCGAGCGGGTGACTTCGTTGGCAGTCAGTACGGACATAACCAGAGACCCGAGCGAAACAATCAGCACCGCGCTGCCAATCCAAAGCCAGATCGGTTGCAGATCCGCGTCACTGACGGGAAGCCTAAGCTCCTCGACCAGTAAATTAAGCTTCAGGATGATCGAGGCTGCAATGAAGATGGTGGGCAGCGTTGACACAAATACCGCCAGATAGCTGAGCTTGTTGCGCAGCCGGACTGCGAACAGCTTTGCCGCATCCTCAGGCAGCAGGGCATCCTCATAAGCGCTTAAACGCCTGATGACCGGGCTCAGAGCGCGTGACAGCGCAAAAAACTCAACGATCGCATGCGCAGGCGCCGCAAAGAGCACGATGGTCGAATTGAAGATTACAATCTGCCATACGGCAAACTGGGTATCTAACAGCCAGTTACCAAAGAGCATCGCGGACAAGCCGGTGGCGGCGGCGCCACAAGCGTGTGGCAGGCTGATGCGGACAAATGACAGAAACGGCAGATTGAGGGCGCAGGCCAATCCGCGTGAATGGGTTGCCGGATCGGGCATCCTGCCTTGATCAAGAAGGGTCAGAACGTCCCCCAAGGGACGATAATGTCGCGCGATCAGCCAGAGATCAAACAGGGTATAAATTAATATGCCCGGTGTCCCAAATATGCCAACGGCAATCCATTGCTGTACAGTGAACTCATATCCGAGCAACGCCAGCAGCATGGTAACGCCCACGCCTGCCGTTCCTCCCGCGACATAAATCCAGAACAGACGCAGCAGAAGCTGCCTGCTAGACGGATAAGCAGTGTCTCTCGCCGCCTTCAATCCGCGCGCTGTTGGCGAAATTTGTGCGCTGATATCCATGTTCCGGCTTTACCAATGCCCTATGTTCGGCATGGAGGCCCACGGTTCGGCCGCCGGAAGCGCCTTGCCGGCCTGCAGTAGCTCAATCGAGATATTGTCCGGTGAGCGCACGAACGCCATGCGTCCATCGCGCGGGGGCCGGTTAATGGTCACGCCGCCCCGCATCAGACGCTCACATACGCCGTAGATGTCCTCTACCTCATAGGCCAGATGGCCAAAGTTACGGGCTTCGCCAAATTCTTCCGGATCCCAATTATAGGTCAGTTCCACTTGTGCACTCTCATTACCTGGAGCCGCGAGAAAAACCAGTGTGAAACGCCCTTCCTTCACTTCAAAGCGTCCCGTTTCCGAAAGCCCAAGCTTATCGCAATAGAAATCCAGCGATTTCTGCAGATCGTTCACCCGGACCATGGTATGCAGGTATTTCATTTTTGACCCTCCCAAGCGCTAGTGTGCCACTTCATCCGAAATCTGGTGTTACTTATTCCAGAATCGCACATTCCCATACTATAGATATAGCATATGCCTGAACCATCTCATTCCATGCCGCCGCCCGGCTATACGTTAATGACGGGCGGCCCATTCAGCCGCCTTACCGGACCCTATTATGCACATTCGGCAAGCGATGGGCGTTATTCGTTGCTTATTAATATTGAGAAACGCCACCTGAACCGCGGCGGCTCGGTGCATGGGGGAATGCTGCTGAACATTTCTGACAATGCCCATATCGGAGCAGCACAGGAGAGCGTTGACGGCGCAATGGTGAGCACCATGTCGCTGCAGTGTGATTTTATCGGGATGGCCGGGCCCGGATGGCTGGAGGCAACCGCCAGAATCAACCGCAAAACCAGCGCTCTGATTTTTACCAGCGGTGAGATTCGTGCAGGCGGTCAGCTGATCATGGCCTCATCGGGCATCTGCAAGGTCCTGGGCGTCAAATGAGCGAGGAGAGCGCCGCTATGACATTGGGCTATCGGCCCATACTCAACCCGGTTGATCCGTTTGAGGAGGTTATTGGCCCATTTTATGAACGGCAGGAAGCCGGGGGCGGTATGTCCTATGCGTTTCAGGTGCGTGAGGCACATACAAATATGGCCGGTATCACCCATGGGGGGATGCTGATGAGCTTTGCCGATACGGTGGTCGCCCAGGCCGCCTTTGCCGCCAATGGCGGCGATCATGTTGTAACACTTTCCATGAGCACGGCGTTTCTGGCGCCGGCCCGGACCGGTGATCTGGTTGAATGCCGCCCCAGACTGATTCGGCGCACGGCGGAGATTTTGTTCGTGAGCGGTGATTTCATGGTTGGAGGCGTGACCATTTTAACCGCGGATAGCCTGTGGAAGACCATCCGCCTGCGTCCTAAAACAGCAAAAGACCGGTAATTTTAGGAATTTTAGCCCGTTGTCACGAAGGATTCATCGCTTCGTGACACAAACTACACAAGCAGCCTGCATAGCTCCCACGACTTCACAGCAACAACAAGTGGAGAAGCGAATGCTAAATCACGCTCGCAGCAATGAACGCCGCTTCGAGGTCCGCCTGGCGGAAAATGAAAACGAAATCCGGTCCGCCCAGCGTTTAAGATATCAGGTTTTCTACGAAGAGATGGGGGCACGCGCCAATTCCTGGAAGATGAGGGAACGTCGCGATCTGGACTGCTTTGACGGGATTTGTGATCACCTTCTGGTCATCGACCATCAGGCAACGGACGAATGGGGTGATCCCCGCATTGCCGGAACATACCGGTTAACGCGGCGCGGTGCATTGACGAAGCGGCAGAAATTTTACACCGAATCGGAATTTGATCTGGGGGCGATCAAAAGCTTTCCGGGTGAAATTCTGGAGCTCAGCCGTTCATGCGTACATTCCGATTACCGCAGCCGGGCGGTACTGGACATGCTCTGGCGCGGTCTGGGTAATTATATCGCCACCCATCAGGTCGACATCATGTTCGGGTGCGCAAGTTTTCCTGGGATAGATCCGGATCAGGCGGCGGACGCCCTGACATTTCTGTACCGCCATCATCTGGCCCCGGAAGCCCTTCGACCCCATGCGCATCCCAGACAATATGTAAAAATGCACCGCCGATGCGAAAGCTCGATCGATAAGCGCCAGGCGCTGCGGCAAATGCCGCCGCTGATTCGCGGCTATCTCGGTGCGGGGGCGATGGTCGGAGACGGCGCAGTAATTGACCGGTCTTTCAACACGGTTGATGTCTGCGTGATGGTCATGCTTGGTGAATTAAGCGCCAGTTACGCGCGGCGTTACCGGGATGTCGCCTGATGAAACTGTTCAGCAATATTCAGGCCGGGTCCCGCATGTTCGTATTCCTGACGCTCACACTGATCTGTATGCCATTTTACACTTTGAGCAGAACGCCAGGAACGCAACGGCGTGTGGCGGAGTTCTGGTTCCTTGCAGTGAGCCGTATTGTGGGTGTGAACCTGCGTGCATTTGGGCAGGCGCATCGCGAAGGGCCCGTGCTGTATGTCGCCAACCACGTGTCCTATCTGGATATAATTGTGCTGGGGATGTGCGTGGACGCGGTATTTGTCGCCAAACAGGAAGTCGCTGACTGGCCATTGTTGGGCCGTCTTGCCCGTATGCGCCAGTGCATATTTGTCACCAGAAACGCCACCCATGTGCGTGATGAGGTGGAACTGATACGGGCGCAGCTTTTAGCTGGCCGCAATATCATTCTGTTTCCTGAAGGGACAACCGGCGACGGGGGCAAACTGCTACCCTTTAAGTCTTCGCTGCTTGCAGCCGTGGACGGGGTGGCTCACGTTTGGGTGCAGCCAATTTCCATCGCCTATCCGGATAGCGTGCAAGGAGGCACGGACGCCTCGCTTGCGTGGTATGGCGATATGGCCATGCTGCCGCATTTATGGTCGGTGCTCCAGCGCGGCCACGCGCCCGCGCGTCTGCATTTTCATCCTGTCCTTTTGGCGCGGGAGTTTTCCGACCGGAAATCGCTGCTCAATACATGCCGCGCCTATATCTCCAGCGGATTGGCAACCCTGCCTGGTCCCGCATCCATCGGGCAACAAGAGACCAATAGCTGCGCGATCGCGGGCCCGGTGCATGTCTTTGGAAACCCTTCTGGCTGATTGTGGTGACTAAAGCGGTCTCTGGCCTTATATAAACAGGCGGATATTACTTTTACATCGCGAAAGGCTTGGCATTGAAAACGGTCATACTTGCCGGGGGGCTTGGCACCCGTATATCAGAGGAATCGCATTTGCGCCCCAAACCGATGATCGAAGTGGGGGGCCGCCCGATGCTGTGGCACATTATGAAGCTGTACAGCCATTACGGGCTGAACGATTTTGTCATCTGCGCCGGATATCGCGGCTATATGATCAAGGAATATTTCGCCAATTACGTGCTCCACGCATCTGATGTGACTGTTGATTTGCGCGCCAACAGCGTCACCTATCATAAAGGCGACGCCGAGCCGTGGCGGGTTACAATCATCGACACCGGCGAAACCACGCAAACCGGCGGACGCCTTAAGCGCGTGTGCGATCATCTTGATCCCGATGACCCCTTCTGCATGACCTATGGCGATGGAGTTGGCGATATTGATATCGCCGCCTTGATTGGGTTTCATCGGGATATGGGTGTTGAGGCAACAGTTACCGCTGTGCATCCCCCCGGGCGGTTTGGGTCTCTGGATATTGGCGTAAATAAGGTCACCTATTTCGCCGAAAAACCACCCGGCGATGGCGGTATGATTAATGGCGGCTTTTTCGTGCTCAATCCAGGCGTGATGGACCGCATTGACGATGACGCCACCGTCTGGGAAAAAGCGCCGATGGAAGGATTGGCGCGAGATGGGCAATTGGCGGCCTATGAACATTCCGGTTTCTGGCAGCCCATGGATACACTGCGTGACAAACAGTTGCTGGAACGTCTGTGGACACAAGGCGCACCGCCCTGGAAAGTCTGGCCGTGACCCGCACAATGGCGGAACCGCGCGCCTGCAGGTTTTGCGGCAGCCCTGTTACCCACAGTTTTATTGATCTGGGCAGCATGCCTCTCGCTAATTCCTTTGTTGCGCCGGACAGGCTCGCACAAATTGACCCTGTCTATCCGCTGCATGCGCGCGTGTGTGGCGCATGTTTTCTGGTGCAGGTGGATGCCGTGGTCCCGGCCGAGGAAATTTTTGGCGACTATGCGTACTTTTCATCCTATGCCGCCAGCTGGGTTGAACATGCGCGATGCTATGCCGGTATGATGACCGCGCGTTTCGCCCTTACCAGCGCCAGCAAGGTCGTGGAGGTCGCCAGTAATGACGGCTATCTGCTACGCCATTTTGCCGCCGTCGGCGTTCCGGTTCTGGGAGTTGAGCCGGCGGCAAATGTTGCCAGTGCAGCCAGGGAATTGGGAGTAGCGACAGAGGTTGCATTTTTTGGAATGGAAACAGCGCAGAGGTTAAAGGCGCTGGGCCATGGCGCCGATGTGATGGTTGCCAACAATGTACTGGCCCATGTGCCGGACATAAATGATTTTGTCGCAGGCTTTGCAGTTCTGTTGAAACCCGAAGGCGTGTGGACGATTGAGTTTCCGCATCTGCTGCACCTCATCCAGGAAAACCAGTTCGACACAATTTATCACGAGCATTACTCCTACTTATCGCTGGACACGGTCGAGCAGATTTTAGCGGCGCATCAACTGCGCGCCTTTGACGTGGATGTCCTGAAAACCCATGGCGGCAGCCTGCGGGTTTATGTATGTCACGTTGCCGCGGATCATGAGACCAGCGAGGCGTTGATGTATTTGCGCGAGAGTGAACAGGACGCCGGCATGGACCGGCTGGAAACTTATGAGGGGTTTGGCATACGTGCAGAAAAGATAAAACAGGCGCTGCTCGGTTTTCTGAATGATGCAAAAAGCCAGGGTAAAAAAGTCGTTGCGTATGGCGCCGCCGCCAAGGGCAATACTTTGTTGAATTACTGCGGCGTAACCGCAGACCAGATAGAATTCGCCGTGGACAGCAATCCGCACAAGCAGGGGCGCTATCTGCCCGGAAGCCGCCTCCCTATCCATGCACCCGACGCGATCTTCACCGCCAAACCGGATTACGTGCTGATCCTGCCATGGAATTTGGCCAGCGAGATCTGCGGGAATATGTCGGGGATCAGTGCATGGGGCGGCAGGTTTGTGCTGCCTATTCCGATGCTCCGCGTGCTGGATTAATTTAATGCATACTGTCCCCACCTCCATTCAGGGCGTATCCATTATTGAATCGCAATGGCTGCATGATAAGCGCGGCGGCTTCATGCGCAGCTTTTGCGAACACGAATTCGCGGCCAGCGGTATCGCGTTTCATACGGTGCAGACCAATCTGTCGCACAATATCGCGCGGGGCACATTGCGCGGGATGCACTATCAGGATATGCGTGTACCGGAGCCTAAAATCGTGCGCTGTATCCGCGGCGCCATTTACGACGTGGCGCTGGATGTGCGCAAAGGCTCGTCTACCTTCGGAAAATGGGAAACGGTTGAGTTAGGCGCGCAAAATGGCCGTGCGCTGTTTATTGATGCGGGCATCGCGCATGGCTTTATCACCCTGACCGATGATGCTGAATTACTATATCATATGGGCGGTTTCTATGAACCGAATCTGGCGCGAATTGTGCGCTGGAACGATCCGGCTTTCGGCATTCAATGGCCAATGCCGCCCATAGTCATTTCACCCCGCGATGCAGAAGCGCCGGATTTCGCGGGGTAATGGTTCCCGCTTTCCGGCGAGAGCATATCGGGATCAGACGAATATCTTCGCCTTCTGCAGGCGCGCGATTTCATCTTCCGGGTAATGCAATATTTCCTTCAGTACATAATGCGTGTCTTCGCCCAGGGTTGGCGCGGCCTTGGTCAGTGTCACGGGGGTCTCCGAGAACAAAGACGGGTAGCCGTCATAGAGCATCGGCCCCATGAAGCCGTGCTTGAGCGTCACGAAATAGCCGCGATGGATAAGCTGCGGGTCTTCGTACAGATCGCTGGGCCGCATCACCACGGAAGCCGGAATGCCTGCGGCGCGTAACTGTGTCACGAAAGCAAAGGGCGGCTTGCCCGAACAGAATTCGCGCATCGCCGCCTCGATCTTGTCACGTACGGCAAAGCGCTCCTTTACGTCTTCGAACTTCGAGCCGGCGAATTCCCTGAATTCCGCCATGCCGCATAGCGCCTTCCACTGCGCCGCATTGGCGACAGAGATCGCGACATACCGCTCAATACCCGCCGTCTGGTAAACGCCATGGGGACATTGCGTCAGGCTGTCCAGGCCGAAAGGTTTTGCGGTAACACCGTTCACTGCGGCGTCAAGGGCCAGGGGTTCAAGAAACTGGATACCCGCCTCTACCTGGGACAGATCAACATATTGCCCCTTGCCGCTTTTGCCGCGTTCGTACAGTGCAGACGCCAGCGCCAAGGCGCCATAACGCGGTGTGATAAAATCCGTGTACGCACCATAAGGGCCTGCGGGCGGACGGTCCGGCCAGCCGGTAATGCCATGTAGCCCGGCGATTGCCGCGCCTTGATTGCCGAAACCCCCAAAATGGCGCCGGGGTCCGGTCTGGCCATACAGGCACGTGCTCAGCATGATCAAATCAGGATGGTCCTTGCTGAGGGTGTCATAGTCCAGCCCGAACCTGCCGATCGTGCCGGGGGTAAAGCTTTCCAGCACCACATCGGCCCAGTCAGCCGTTTTCCGGGCGATGGCTCGGCCTTCATCGGTTGACATGTCCAGCGCCATACCAAGCTTGGAGGTATTGAAATTGGCCATGAACTGGCTGGAATTCAGGTTGAATTCGCGCTTGAAATAGGGCGCCGCCATACGCAGCACATCGGGCCGTTTGGAAGACTCGATGCGCACAACGGTTGCGCCATTGTCCGCCAGCGCCTTGGAAATGATCGGCCCGACGCCAACCCAGGCGAAGTCTGCAACCTTTATGCCTGCAAACGGTTTGCCGCGCGGACTGGCGGGAACCTTGTGTGCGGACGCCTTGTGCGCAGCGCTCAGGAGGGCCTGCCCCTCACCAAGTTTCGGCGCCGGGCGGTTGGCGGCCTTGCTGCGTGACAGCCGTATACAGGGAGCCGGATGGGTGCGGCCCTCTATCTCCAGCCAGAAATCACGCGATGCAAGCTGGGGATCCGCCAGCAGATCAGCCGTAGTGCAAATCGGAACATTCAGCAGACCATGGGACAGGGCGCGCTCGAAAATCACCTCTTTCTTCTGAGTACTGAGGAACTTTAGCGCGATCTGCGCGCCTTCACTCACCTGCTCCATGGTGATACGGCCATCGCGGCGTTCCACCGGCCAGTTGTTCCAATTAATATCGGGCAAATGCGCGGGCAACGGCCCCTCAACTTCTACGCGCCAGTTGATGACTTCGCCCAGTGCACGCACCGTCGGCCCAACGCCGCCCATCAGGTTGGTGACGTATCCATCCGCAACCGTCACCATTCCCGGAACGTCAAAGCCGGGGGTGGCTGGTGGGCGCGGAAGCGCACGGTCCATACCATAGCCCGGAATATCGCGGCCCTCCGCGCTCGGAAAGCCGGTGGTGTTCATGAGCGTCAGCATCATGGCGGTCTGCATCGACACATCGATCTGCTGCCCGAGTCCCGACTGCACCCGTTCGTTCAGTGCGATCACCGTGTCGGCGGCGGCAACGACGCCAGCATGAAACGAGGCTTGGGAAAAACCCACAGGCACGGGCGGCCGGTCGGTATCCCCCTGCAGGCCGAGCAAGCCGCAGGCGGCCTCGATGGTAAGATCCGTGGCCGGGTCCATTGCCGCGGGCCCGCTCTGTCCGAATGGTGTAATCGACACATAAATCAGCGCGGGATTAAGCGCCTTCATGGCGGAATAATCCAGCCCCAGGGTTTTCAAATAGCCGGGATCAAAGGATTCGATCAAAATATCGGCGCCCGCAATCAGTTTCTGCAACTGGCCGACATCCGTTGGTTTGGTCAGGTCGACAACAATACTGCGCTTGCCCCGCCCCAGCGCCGCCCAATAGAGCGAGCCCTCCGGATCGCCCTCATGGCCCTTGACGAATGGCGGTTGAAACCGTGCGGCGGCGCCTTCCGGCGGCTCGATCTTGAGAACCTCCGCCCCCATATCGGCCAGCGCTCTGCCGGTCATTTCGCCACGCAGGTCCGCCATATCGATCACCCGGATACCTGCCAACGCGCCTGTTTGTTCACCGCTCATTCTGATCGTTCCCTTGCTATTATTTTATTGTATTGGCGCCACCTGCCGCCGCGCAGTTTACGTTGTCGGCAGGTGGATTGGCAAATGAACTCAGCGCCCCTCCGCCAGAATGCGATCCTGCTCGGATTGGTACTGGGGTGTCCCGTCGCGGGGTTTGCGTTCATCCTTGCCGCCGGCGCCGCCCTTTCGCCATTCCTCGGCTTTCCAGTCCTCCGTATCGGCCCAGCGATGGCCGAGCATTTCAACCTGTTCCGCCTGGGTCATGGATTCAAATCCCGCCAGTCCGCACCGCACAATATCCACTTGGCCTTCCCGGTCAAACGGCTTGCCCACCGTGTGGCCCAACGGATAATCCACAAACGTGATGCGTGGCGGCCGCCCGGCCCTGACGATATCCAACGCGCTGGCCATGCACATGGTGACGATGCCTTCGGCTTCCAGATGACGTGCGATCAGACTCACGGTCTGATGACACACGGGTCACATGGGAACCAGAAGCACCGCATCGACATTCTGCCTGGCGAAGGATTCACTCAAAGCAGGGATCAGTTCCTCGCGCACCCGTCGCTGGGAATAAATCCCGCCCATGCAGGAAAACAGCTCATCCGCCACCCCGCCTACCACACCTTCTGCCTCCAACGTGCGCAGCGCATCAATTGGAAATACGCAATTCGGGTCGCGGCGCGGATCGGGCAGATAATTCTCGGTAATGTGCGAAAAGTGAATCTGATCCGTTGGCGTCGTCTTTGGAATGGCCCGGATAGAGGTGTCGTCCTTGTAGTGATAGGCCTGTTGCCCCACTACGTAAGCGCCCGATGTTGACACCATGCCGATGCGGCACTGCGACAAAGGTTTATTCAATTTGGTAAATGGCGGCGGCGTATCAGCATTCAGCCAGCCATAGGGCTGATGACCGAGACTTTCATATAGCTCCCGTGTCATGCGCATATATTCAATAGGTTCCATTCCGGCCCTCCTTTTCTGAACGCAATATAGCGTCCCGTGTTGCCTGCTGGCAAATGGCGCATGGCGCGCCCCGGCTGCCTGTTTTATGGGCTGACGACGGTGGACAATGCCAGCAAATCCACGAAAACTCCTTGGCATGCATGTTGCACTGCACACTATGCCCGGCTGCTGCCGCAGTCAAAAATGGAGAACATGCATGCGTACGCTTAAAATTGTTGTCACCGGAATGCTGCTTGCGCTGTGCGCAGCAAATCCCGGCCAGGCGGGAAAGCTGCCGCTGGAAAAACCGGAACTCAAGCTTGGTTTTATCAAACTGACGGATATGGCGCCGTTGGCGATCGCCTATGAAAAAGGTTTTTTCGAGGATGAAGGCCTCTATGTCACCTTGGAGTCGCAGGCCAACTGGAAGGTGTTGCTGGACCGGGTGATCACGGGCGAACTGGACGGCGCGCATATGCTGGCGGGCCAACCGCTGGGCGCCGCCATCGGGTTTGGCACCAAGGCCGATATCATCACCGCCTTCAGCATGGATTTGAACGGCAACGGCATCACTGTCTCGAACGAGGTGTGGTCGCTTATGAAGCCACACCTGCCGATGGAGGATGGCAAGCCCAAGCATCCAATCAAGGCGGAATATCTGAAACCGGTAATCGACAAATTCAAGGCAGAGGGAAAACCATTCAAAATGGGCATGGTGTTTCCGGTCTCGACGCATAATTACGAACTGCGGTACTGGCTGGCATCAGGCGGCATTCATCCCGGATATTATTCCTCAACCGATATCACCGGGCAGATTCAGGCGGATGCGCTGTTGTCTGTAACGCCCCCGCCGCAAATGCCGGCAACGCTGGAAGCCGGCACCATTTATGGCTATTGCGTTGGCGAGCCGTGGAACCAGCAGGCCGTCGCCAAAGGTATTGGTGTGCCGGTTATTACCGATAACGAAATCTGGAAAAACAATCCGGAGAAAGTTTTTGGTGTGAGCGCCCAATGGGCAAAAGAAAACCCCAATACACATCTGGCGTTGCTGCGCGCGCTGATCCGTGCGGGCATGTGGCTTGACGAAAATAATGGCGCCAACCGGGCGGAGGCAGTGAAAATTCTGTCGCGCAGCGATTATGTCGGCGCCGATGAGGAAGTTCTCGCCAATAGCATGACCGGCACCTTTGAATACGAAAAAGGTGACAAGCGGCCTGCGCCGGATTTCAACATCTTTTTCCGGCTTTATGCGACGTATCCATATTACAGCGATGCTGTCTGGTATCTGAGCCAGATGCGCCGGTGGGGCCAGATCAACGAGGCGAAAGACGATGCCTGGTTCGATGAGACCGCTAAAAAAGTCTATCGCCCCGACATCTATCTGAAAGCAGCACGTTCCCTGGTGGAGGAAGGTCTGGCCAAGGAGGAGGATTTTCCCTGGGACACGGACGGCTATCGCGGGCCGCAAGACGGGTTTATCGACGGCATCACCTACGACGGACGCAAGCCGAATGAATATCTCGAAAAGCTTCCTGTCGGACTGAAGGGTGCCCAGACAGTACAGGGGGCAGGTGTAAGCGGATAACCCCTTGTCAGTTCCAATAATAATTCCACCCCCCCTTCCCCGCCCCGCCCCGTGAGGGGGAGGGAAGGGGAAGCGAGTGTTGAAAGTCTGGGTAAATTCCCGCCCTTGATACGCCATGCAAGCACTGGCGCGCGGGTGGGGAGGGCCGGGGTGAGGGAGTATTAATCTAAAGGAAAAATCTATGTCAGTGGAAACGATGGATGAAACAAATTTGCGGAATGGAGCAGTTGTGAACAAGGCGAATATTCTGAAAATATTCCGGTATGAAAATTTGGCGCAATGGGCTGCGCAGTCCTGGCAAAATGTTGCAATTCCCTCTATTTCGATTGGCATATTCCTGCTTCTCTGGGCACAGCTCGCGTCAAACGTGACGACAAGCCTGGGCGCCCTGCCGGGCCCCTTGGAGGTGTATGAGGAAACGCAAGGCCTGGTTGCCGATCATGTCGCGCAGGGCAAACGAAAAGACGCCTTCAATGCGCGCCAGGAAGAACGCAACGCCAAACGGCTTGCCGAAAATCCGGGCGCCAAAGTGGTATGGCGCGAATATACCGGAAAGCCCAGCTATGTTGACCAGATTTTCACCAGCCTGAAAACCGTGTTCATGGGTTTTTTCCTGGCGACAATAGTGGCCATTCCACTGGGTATTATCTGTGGACTGAGCAATTCCGCCAATCTGGCGCTTAATCCCATGATTCAGATTTTCAAGCCTGTATCGCCGCTCGCCTGGTTGCCGATCGTCACCATACTGGTCAGTGCGCTCTATGTCAGTGAAGATCCGATGTTCGAGAAATCGTTTCTGACTTCGGCGATCACGGTGACGCTGTGTTCGTTGTGGCCAACCCTGATAAACACCAGCGTTGGTGTTGCGTCCATCGACAAGGATCTGCTGAATGTCGGCAAGGTACTGCGGCTCAAATGGCACACGCAACTTGTCCGGCTGGTGCTGCCTTCTGCGCTGCCATATATCTTTACCGGCATGCGCCTGTCACTGGGGGTTGGCTGGATGGTGCTGATCGCCGCTGAAATGCTGGCGCAAAATCCCGGTCTTGGAAAATTCGTATGGGACGAATTTCAGAATGGCAGCTCACATTCGCTGGGCCGCATTATGGTCGCGGTGTTCACCATCGGAATTATCGGCTTCCTGCTGGATCGTGCGATGGGCGCACTTCAGGCGTTCGTGTCGTTCAATGATAAACGCTAGGGGAGACATGCAGTGGCGATTCTGGAAATAGATAATCTGTACAAGTCTTATGGCAAGGGCAACGCACGCAGTAATGTACTGGGCGGCATAAACCTGAATGTGGAAGAAGGCGAGTTTGTTGCGATTGTGGGTTTTTCCGGTAGTGGCAAAACGACACTGATTTCCGCCATCGCCGGGCTGATTCAGCCGGACCGCGGAGAAATCCGCTGCAAGGGAAGGAAAATTACCCGCCCGGATCCTGAACGGGGCGTGGTGTTTCAGAATTATTCGCTGATGCCCTGGCTTTCCGTCTACGGCAATGTGGCGCTGGCCGTGGATACGTTATTCGGCCAATGGACGGCGGAACGCAGGGCGGCGCATATACGCAAATATATTGATATGGTCGGCCTTTCCCATGCATCCGAACGGCGTCCGGCAGAGTTATCTGGCGGCATGCGTCAGCGAGTGGCGGTTGCCCGCGCGCTGTCCATGCAGCCGGAAATTCTGCTGCTGGACGAACCGCTGAGCGCGCTTGACGCCCTGACCCGGGCCAAGCTTCAGGATGAGTTGAGCGAAATATCCCAGCAGGAAAAAAAGACGATCATCCTCATTACAAACGACGTGGATGAAGCAATATTACTGGCCGACAGGATTATCCCGCTTGACCCCGGCCCCAATGCGGTATTGGGGCCGGAATTTAGGGTGGCGCTGCCGCGTCCACGTATGCGCTCCACAATGAACAGTGATCAGGCATACAAGCGTCTGCGTCAGGATATTACCGCATATCTGATGCAGAAAGGCGCAGCGCGCACCGGTGAATCCGATGACAAATTGCTCTTGCCAAACGTCACGCCGCTAAATCTGAACGCTGCACTGCCAAAGGCGGCGCTGCGTGCATCCGAGGCGCGCACCATACGGCTGGACCGTTTCGTTGACTTTGCAGATGTGAGCAAAGTCTATCCAACGCCAAAAGGGCCGCTGACGGTGGTGGATGGTTTTGATCTGCGCATGAAAAAGGGAGAATTCGTTTCGCTTATCGGGCATTCCGGGTGTGGCAAATCGACGGTGCTGTCGATGGTTGCCGGGCTCAATGACATTGATGGCGGCGGCATCATTCTGGATGGGCGTGAGGTGGATGGGGCGGGCCCGGATCGTGGGGTGGTGTTCCAGGCGCCCAATCTGTTTCCGTGGCTGACCGCGCGCAAGAATGTCGCGCTTGGCGTCGAACGGGTTTATCCCCACGCCAGCGCCGCCGAGCGCAATGATATTATCGAATATTATCTTGGCCGTGTCGGCCTTGGCGATGCGATGGACAAGCCGGTGACGGCAATGTCAAACGGCATGAAGCAGCGCGTCGGCATTGCGCGCGCCTTTGCATTATCGCCGAAACTGCTGCTGCTGGACGAGCCGTTCGGCATGCTGGATT
>JAUSQH010000181.1 GCA_030652895.1 Alphaproteobacteria bacterium | reverse complement strand
CGGCGGCTGTCGATCATTGATCTGGCTGCCGGTAAACAGCCGATGCTGACGCCCGACGGCAGCGTCGGCGTCACCTTCAACGGCGAAATCTATAATTACCGCGACCTGAAAAAGCAGCTGGAGGAATTGGGCCACCAGTTCCAGACCCATAGCGATACCGAAGTCATTCTGCATGGCTGGCGGCAATGGGGTGCGGATTGCGTGCAGCATTTTCGCGGCATGTTCGCCTTCGCCCTGTATGACGTAGCCCGGGAAACCCTGTTCATGGCCCGCGACCCCATGGGCAAGAAGCCGCTGCATTACAGTATATTGGCGGATGGCGCTTTTATTTTCGGGTCCGAACTGAAATCACTGCTACCCTATCCAGGATTGGCGCGCGCCATCGACCCGCTGGCGATCGAGGATTATCTGGCCTTCGGCTATATTCCGGATCCGCGCAGCATCTACAAAAGCATTCTGAAACTGCCCGCTGCGCATCGCCTGCTTTGGCGGCGCGGAGACGCGGCCCCCAGGATTGACGCCTATTGGGACATAAAGTTTGCAGATGTGGCGGACACGCGCCAGGCCACTGCGGAAGAACTGATGGCGCAACTGCGCGAGTCCGTCGATTTGCGCATGATCGCCGATGTCCCGCTAGGGGCGTTTTTATCAGGCGGCGTCGATTCGTCCTGTGTCGTAGCGCTGATGGCCGGGCTGAGCCAGACACCGGTAAAAACTTTCTCGATGGGTTTCAAAGACAAGGCCTTTGACGAAACCAGCTATGCGCAACAGATGGCCACGCGCTATCACACCGATCATCACAGCCGCATTGTGGATCCGGACAGTATTGATCTGGTAGACCGGCTGATAGATTTTTATGACGAGCCATTTGGCGACAGTTCCGCCATGCCGACGTTCCGGCTGTGCGCGCTGGCGCGGGAAAACGTAACCGTGGCGCTGTCCGGTGATGGCGGCGATGAACTGTTCGCGGGTTATCGCCGGTACCTGTTTCATGCACGTCAGGAGCAGTTGCGCGCCAAATTACCGTTACCCATACGCAAAGCGATCTTTGGCACTCTGGGCGCGATCTATCCGAAACTGGATTGGGCCCCGCGATTCCTGCGCGCCAAAAACACCTTTCAGGAACTCAGCACTGATTCAGCCGGTGGGTTTTTTGCCAGCGTATCCGTACTGAACGACGGTCTGCGCGCGCGCATTCGCAGTCACGCGCAAACCCAGGCGCTGGCGGGCTATCATCCATCCGACATCATCCGTACACATATGAGTGCGGCCGCCACGGATGATGTGCTGGCGCAGGCGCAATATGCTGACATCAAAACCTGGTTGCCCGGCGACATTCTGACCAAGGTTGACCGCGCCAGCATGGCGAATTCGCTGGAAGTGCGCTGTCCGATGCTGGATTTCCAGTTCGCGCAATGGTCCGCCGGCATCCGCCCGGATCAGAAGCTGCTGGGCGCGACCGGCAAGTATCTGTTAAAAAAAGCCTGCGAGCCGTATGTTTCCAGCGATATTCTGTATCGTCCAAAACAGGGTTTTTCTATTCCCCTGGCGGCCTGGTTCCGTGGCCCACTGCAGCAAAAGTTGCGTGAAACTGTCGGCGGCCCCATACTGGCCGGCAGCGGCTATTTCAATCCCGGCGCGTTGATCCAGCTGGTCGACGAACATCAGTCCGGACGGCGTGATCACAGTCCGGCATTATGGCTGCTGCTGATGCTGGAAGCATTTTTACGCAAGGAGACGGGGGCGGTATGAAGCATTGGTGCGCATTGGTTGGCGTCCTGCTTGTATGCATATGCCCCCAGGCGCGGGCCTCTGACATTGTCGATGCCATCAAACAGGTCCGCCGCAGTGTGGTGGCCATCGGCACCTATCAGGAACTGGGGCAGCCTCCGGTGCGCTTGATGGGCACTGGCTTTGTAGTCGGCGATGGCGGCCATATCATTACCAACGCGCATGTGCTGCCCAAGGTGCTGGACGCCAGGAACAGGCAATCCCTGCAGGCCTTTTATGGCATTGAGGCCGAGGCCAAACGCTTTGAGCTGGATATGGTGGCGGAAGACAATGTGCATGACCTGGCTCTGTTACGGATAGTTGGCGGCGCGAAGTTACCCGCGCTGACTTTGTCAAAAGCCATGGCGCCCGAAGGCACACGCACCGCTATTACCGGTTATCCGCTTGCCAGTCTGCTCGGGCTTTATCCGATTACCCATGAGGGCATTGTCTCGGCAGTAAAGGAGCGCAGCTTCGCGGCCTATTCACAGGGACAACTCACTGCGGAACGGGTACGGCGCCTGCGCAATTCGTTCATTGTCTATCAGGTCGACACCAACGCCTATCCTGGCAACAGCGGCAGTCCGTTATATGATCCAGCCAGCAAACGGGTGCTCGGGGTGGTGCAAAGCGTCGCGGTACGCGAAAAAACTCAAAAATCAGCCATTGAAGCGCCGACAGGCTTCACATTCGCAATACCCGCGCAATTTGTGTCGGCGCTGATGGCGCGCAATGGTCTGAAGGGCTATTAAAAATACAGGAACACCCTATGGCGTTTTATCTGGTTACTGGCGGCTGTGGTTTTATCGGCTCCCATTTGGTGGATGCGTTGCTGGCGGTTGGCCACCGGGTACGGGTCCTGGATGATCTGTCGACCGGCACAAAGGATAATCTGCCCGGCGGCGTAGAGCTTATCATAGGCGATGTCGCTGACCACAACACGGCAGGCTATGCCATGCAGGGGGTGGAGGGGTGCTTTCATCTGGCCGCCATCGCGTCGGTGCCGCGTTCCAACGAGGAATGGCGCCGCACCCATGACGTCAATCTGACTGGCGCCATCAATATATTCGATCACGCCAGCGACGGAGCCTCGCATGGGCCGCGCCCCGTGGTGTATGCGTCCTCGGCCGCAGTCTATGGCGCGCCCGCCTATATTCCACTGGATGAACGCGCCCCGGTACTGCCGCTTACCGCCTATGGCGCCGACAAACTCGGCTGTGAACAGCATGGCTATGTCGCGTGGGAAGTACATCAGGTGCCGACGCGCGGCTTTCGTTTCTTTAATGTCTATGGGCCGCGCCAGCATCCCGACAATCCCTATGCGGGGGTGGTGTCGATTTTTGCGGACCGGTTGCGCAGGGGCCAGGGCATAAAGATTTTTGGCGATGGCCAGCAGACCCGCGATTTTATTTATGTGCGCGATGTCGTGCAGATTTTACAACGCGCCATGGAGCAGGACTGGCAAGGCGCGCAGGTCATGAACATCGCCACCGGAAATGGGACCACGGTCCTGCAACTGGCAGAGACCATTGCGCGCCTATGCGGTAACGCCCCGCCGCAAATTAGCTGGGAAGCGGCGCGCACCGGCGACATCAAAATGAGCATCGGTGTCGCCCCGCGCCTGCATGAAATTCTGGGCCTTGCCCCGCGCATCAGCCTCGAAGAAGGCCTGGCTGAATATCTGGCCAGTTTGTAACGAATTGGACGGATATATCCCGTTAATCAGAGTTTAGTATAAAAATAATATATTATTTATGCCTTTTTGATAGAATCGCCCATGCAATTTGAATATGATCCTAACAAGAGTAACGCAAATAAACTCAAACATGAGATCGATTTTGAATCCGCTCAACGTTTATGGGAGGATCAGGAACGCTTGGAGATTCCGGTTAAAACCACCGGTGAATTACGCACGATGATCATTGGCATGATAGATGATAAGCACTGGTCAGCGGTTATCACCTATCGCAGTGAGGCTATTCGTCTTATCTCTGTCCGACGCGCGCGCACCGAGGAAGTGGCTCTTTATGAAAACTTCTAAATTTGATGAAAAATTCGATGCAGGTGAAGACGTCGCGGATTTGCTGGATATTTCCCGCGCGCGCCGGCCCGGACTAGACGCAAAACGCGTCAACGTGGATTTTCCGGTATGGATGGTGCAACGCCTTGACCGTGAAGCGCGGCGTCTGGGCGTTACTCGGCAATCACTGATCAAGCTATGGCTGGCTGAAAAGCTTGATGTCAGTTAGAGTGTAACGATTCAGTTCCGATCTGACAGATAATGCCGGAGGCAGTCGGGGCGTGATTTGTTATGCTCCCGATAGCGAATATTCGTGAGGACAAAAGGAAAAACTTCTCACACCGCAGATTCGCCCTTTAAGCATTGATCGAAACTACTGATTACGACTACGCAAGGTGGCTCATCCGTGGGTTTAATCAGCGACGAAATGAAGCAGCTCGTTTCACGACAGCGACTCGGATTTCTAGCAACGGTCTGTTCGGATGGGTCCCCGAACTTGTCACCAAAAGGTCAGACGTTCGTATTAGATGCCGAACATCTGGTTGTTGGAGAAGTGCGGTCGCCCGTATCTGTTACCAACTTGCGTGAACGGCCAATGGCGGAAATAAATGTAGTTGATCCCGTGTTGCGTAAGGGCTTTCGTTTCAAAGGGCCATGTGTTGTGTATGACGAAGGACCAGAGTTCGAACGACTAAGCGAATTCTTGCTGCAACAGGGTGCAAAGTCTGCAGCGAGGTCAGTTATTCTGATGACTGTTGAACGAGCGGGACAACTCATTTCACCGGTCTATGACGTAGGCGCCACAGAAACTGAAGTCCGAGACCACTGGTTAGTTCGTATCAGCGAACAGAATAATTACTAGATTGGGTGACTGAGCTTGCAATCGACTGGCCGGTTTTGGCCGGCTTGCTATCGAGAGCAGCACCTGACTGAGCGTCCGTTTTTATTTCGATCTGACTACCAGATCAGATACCGGCTATTACAGTTGGAACGGCATTCTCACCGCAATAATTTTATCTATAACCCCGACTTTTTCAGCAACGCCTTCAAATCGCTTTGCGGGCGCGGGCCCAGATGCGCGATGACTTCGGATGCGGCAAGCGCGCCGATGCGCGCACTGGCGGCCACATTGCGGCCATGGGTAAGACCGAATAAAAATCCCGCCGCGAACAGATCACCCGCCCCCGTCGTGTCGATCAACTGTGCGGGCTTCACCGCTTCAATCACATGCACTTCGTCGCCCGCCACGATCACGCACCCCTTTTCCGAACGGGTCAGCGCCGCGACGGCGCATTTGCCGCGCACCGCCTGCAGGGCCTCATCAAATGTTTCGGCCTGATAGAGCGACATGATCTCGGTCTCATTGGCGAACAGAATATCGATATTGCCTGCCACCAGATGCAGAAACTCGTCGCGGTAACGTTCCACGCAAAAGGCGTCCGACAGGCTCATGGCCACCTGACGGCCCGCCTGATGGGCGACGTCCATCGCTTTGCGAAACGCGTCCTTGGCATGGGGCGGATCCCACAAATAGCCTTCCAGATAGGTGATCTGCGCCGCCGCGATAGTGGCGGGATCAACGTCGCGCGGATGCAATTCCTGCCCCGCGCCCAGAAACGTGCTCATGGAACGCTGTGCGTCCGGCGTCACCAGGACGAGACATCGCCCGGTTGGACTTTCGC
Organism: Alphaproteobacteria bacterium; assembly: GCA_030652895.1. GTDB lineage: Bacteria > Pseudomonadota > Alphaproteobacteria > UBA11222 > UBA11222 > UBA11222. Next base: position 1,337 of record JAUSQH010000181.1, on the reverse strand, counting down.
TGGTGCTGGCGGGTGTATCATACTGCACCCCCAGGGCGCGCAGATCATGGGCAAACACTTCACCGAGCTGGTCTTTCTGCACCTTGCCGATAAACGCCGCCTTGCCGCCAAGGCCTGCGACCCCTGCAATTGTATTGGCGGCGGACCCGCCCGAAGTTTCGATGCCAGGCCCCATCGCGCCGTACAGCGTTGTTGCGGCAGCGGCGTCGATCAGGGTCATGCCGCCTTTGGTAATGGCGTTGTTAATCAGGAAGGCGTCATCGCTTTTGGCGATAATATCAACAATGGCGTTGCCGATGCCAGTCACATCAAGACTTGCGGGTTTGGACATAAATGCTGCTCCTTATTGTTGCGCCGCAGTATAGAAGCAAGTGGCGGCCATGCAAGCCGCCACGCCGCCCCCCAATCCCTGGTTGATCAAAGACAGGTATTCGGCGCATAACACCTGCATCAATAGCCAGGTATGAGGCCAATGATTCGGCTTGGAAATATTCCGACGATCCGGGTGCTGCTGCTGACGTGCATGCTGGGCATGACGCTGAGCAGTTGCGCAAGCGACGGACGGCTGGATCTGAAAAAGCTGGATTTTTCCAAGCTGAAGCAACCGGATTGGTTGAGTTGGGACATGGAAAAGGCACCCCCTGCCCCTCCGCAATCCGAAGTACAGACCGCGGCCGCAACCCCGGCGGCGTCTGACGCGGAAGCTGCCGCGCGCCCGGCGCAACGTCCTTCGGCCAGCCCTGTCTCTGCCACTGCGCATGGCATACCACGACCAAAGCCCTGGCGGCCCGTGCCGGTGCAGACCCCAACTCAGCGCGCGCCTGTTCGCCAACCTCAGGTGGCGACGATAAAAGAACAGCCGGCGAAAGCGCCGCAGGGCAAGGTCACCTCCGAAATTCCCAAAGCGCTGGCGGCGTTGCCGACACCTGGCAAATCATCTGGCACGGGAGGATATTCGACAAATGATCTGGTTGGCCTCGATGGTCCGTCTGTTGAGCGGTTGCTGGGTAAACCCGATCTCAGCCGCAAGGAACCCTTTGCCGAAGTTTGGCAATATGCGCATGGGAACTGTGTGCTGTTCCTGTTCATCTATACCCAGGATAAGGACGTGGCGCGGGTATCGCACGTAGAAACCGGCGCGCGTGACGGCGGCGATACTCCGGAGCCGGGGCAGTGCATTGGCGCGATTCTGGCCCGCAATGCCGCCACGCCAGGATAGGGCATCCCGCTCCTTAAAGCCGTCTTTATTCAAATGCCGTTTTGCCGCTAAAGTGACACACATCGCGCACCACGCAATTGGGGCAGTCCGGCTTGCGCGCCTTGCAGACATAGCGCCC
>JAUSQH010000179.1 GCA_030652895.1 Alphaproteobacteria bacterium | reverse complement strand
GTCATACGCCTTGTCGCTGGGAACCGATATTTTGCTATCCATCGTCACCACCGCGTCAGTCAATTTAGCAAGCTGTTTGTCCGCTTTCTTGAAATCGTTGGCGGCAATAGCGGCTTCCGCAGCGCCTAGAAACGTCTCGGCTTTGTTGTCTGTCAGATCGAGGGTGAGATACACAATGTCGGCATCCATAACCGCCAGATCATTTTTCGCCCATGCAGGGCCATCCCCGATTTTCTTGACCTGGACCGGGCCAGTGTGAATTGGGAAATAGTGATATTTATACTCCGTATCATATTGATAAACGATCCGGCCGGACTCCACCTCGGTGATGCGAAGTTTTTCGGCGGTGGCGCCTTTTATCAGCATCACCATGTTGCGCGCCGACGCAATATGCTGCCCGGCGACGTCAACTTGTTTCATCGCCAGGGCGACGCGCGCATAATTGACATGCTCCACAAAACTGGCAGCCGCCACGCGCGGATCAACCACTTCTGCATTAGTGATTGGACCACCAGCAGATTTCATGGTGTCCGTAGTGATGTTATCGGCTGCTTGAACGAAAGGGGAAAAGCCAAGCATTAGTCCCGTGCTCAGCACGGTGCTCATCAGAAGTTTGCGAGTGTTCATTTTGTTCTCTTTGTAGTTGGGGTTAAACTTCATTATTGCTGGTTGGTCGATTTTTTAATGTCGTCGCCGACATCATTGACCGCATCTTTAAGCTTTTCGCCTGGGGTGCGGTCTTCCAGTTGCCGCACGGCTTTATCGACGCCGTTAGGCAATTCATTGATGGCGTCGCCGATTTTATCTCCGGTGCTGCGCTGATCCGGGGCATTCAGAATGTAGTAGCCACCGATAGCGACAGCGATGGCCAGCGCGGCCATCACCAGATATTTTCCCTGGAATGGATTTGAAGCAGGTATGAGTAGGTTCATGGGATCAGACTTTCAAAAGGGTTTCGAAAACTTTTCTGCATCCAACTATTAACTGCATTGGCCGTTTTCTTTCGGCGCGGGGTTAGGCCGGTTGCGTACGGAACCGGCAAGTGTTGTGAATTTTCGCAACTATGCTTGATGATGAAGGGCCTGCTGGCCGGGTGCCCGCATTGCTGGCATTGCGCGAGAATTCCTCCAGACCTTCATTCCATTCAATGCGCTCAAATCCCTCATCCATCAGTGGCGCCGCCTCCTCATCATTCAGAAGTTCTGGCTCATCGCCAAATAGCATATTATTCTGTATACAGATTATTTTTGGCGCAGTGCGCGGAACACGCACCACGATGTTCTGTACAGGGTTTGATTGAGCATAGATTTCGGGTTCATTACCCGCGCTGCGTATTTCCCGGTCTATCAGAGAGAAGAAACCATCCATGCCGATAAACACGGCCACGGCGGCCATCGCCAAAACTTTTCCCTGAAATTGTTCGCTCATGCTTTAGCTTCTTTCTAATAGAGGAGCGGCGTTTATTCTTGCAGATGCAGCGGCTTGTGGGAGAGTGTCGCGCTTTGCGTTTCGTGCAGGATGAACTTCAGTTCTTCATCCAGATCTGAACTGTCAAACTCTCCGTCAATCAAAGGAAAACTTTCGTAATAAACGGGTTTGATATGCGTGCGTTGTGTATTCATAATAATCCTCCTTGTGGGAGTTAAACAGGGGTAAGCGGACTAAATCTGGGACAGTTCACGCCATGTTTTAAGCAGTGCCTAGTTGGGGCGGAACAATGTCTTGACCCAGGTATCGGGCTTTGCGGCCTGGTTGTCACAAGAGGGTACGTCAGCCAATCGATCAGTCTGCCGAGTTTCGTTGTGGCACTTGATAGATCAGCGAGCGGGATAGCTTCATAATTATTGGAAAAGCCGATGATATGCTCCATACATCCTCCTGTGTGGTGATCATGATAAAATCACGATGGGCGTAAGGATGCTGCGGGCAATAGAATGATAGCCGTAAGGGGGAGATAAGGGGGGCGTTGCCCTTGATTATTGTGCGTTTGGGAAGAAATCAAGCGCAAGCATCTTGTGTGTAGCAGCGTCATTTCGCGACTGGAGTGCGTTAGTTTTTGTCACCCAACGTGGAGTGCAAACCACCCCCGATAACAGCAGCAATTCCGATGGTATAGAACCACATCGTCTCGTTGCTATAGTGACCGGTATATTCTTCCAGGGGCGCATTCGCGGCGGCGTAGGCAAAACCAAGTAGCACGGCGCCGGTCACGAAAATGGCGGCGCCAAGTATCCGATTCATTTCCATGTGCGATTTCCCGCTGGTTGATAGCTGTCAATAGGGCTGGCGTGAACGTTCTGGAGGTGAGAGGCATTGCCGCTAATTTTCCCGGATATGTTTTTGTGTTTGGGCGGGTCCGTATAGCCGGTTATTTGACCGGCTATCTGCATTGTTTCGAAGACTATCTCCATAAACCCGACATGATCGATAACAGGGGTTTCTCCCTGAGTGGTGATCATGCCGTTATTGACCAATTCGGTTGCCATCTCCCGGCCCGATATGGCAGCGCTAGCGGCAACCGATGTAGCCAGCACAAGCGCCGCCACAATGCTCCGCATTAGAATTGAATTTGGCATTTGATATCCCATCTAGACTTGAGGCAGCCCACGCCGGGCGCGTGCATTGAAGAATATTTTTTCGACACGCTGCGTTAGTTGGAAATGCGCATATACTTTTGCAGTTTCTTCCTCGTTCAGAGGAGGACCACCTTCATTCTCCATTCGAAGAAGTTCACGGCCCGCGAAACGCAATTTTTGCTGAATGTCATTTAGTGTGGCGGGATCTGATTCCCAGGCCGGTGAATTGTCCAGCGGGACATTTTGATAAATGCCGGTAGGTACGCTAAAACTTTCCATCACAGATTCTCCTTACATGACGATCTCTATCCAATCATCACGAACGTAAGGATGCTGCAGGAATATGATGCGGTGGCATAAGGCGAATGTAAGGACGAATTTATGGCCCGTTATTTCCCCAACAACTCGCCGATGGGTTTTAAGTCGTCCACGCGGTCGCACACGGCCTTGATCGTCATCAGGATGGGTATGCCCAGCAGCAACCCCCACACGCCCCATAACCATCCCCAGAACAGCACGCCTGCGAAAATCGCCACGGCGTTCATCTGGCTTGCCCGGCTGGTAAGCCAGGGCGTCAGCAACAACCCCTCAAGATTGGTGATGACCAGTGCTAGCCCGGATACCCAGATCGCCATGCCGAAAGTTCCGAATTGCAAAAAAGCGACCAGCGCAATGCCAATGGTGACGATGATCGCCCCAATATAGGGGATAATATTGAATATCGCGGCAGCGATCCCCCAGATGGCGGCATGTTCCAAGCCGATCCAGAGAAACACCAACCAGGTAACCACCCCTACAACAAAACTGGTGAATAGCTGCACCAGCAGATAATTCTGAATCTGGTTGGTGATTTCATCCATTGCCTGGAGTGTGATTTTCTTCCTCGCAAAGGTTGGGCCGTTAATCTTGACAATTTTGCGCCGAAAACCGTCGCCGGAAACCAGCAGGAAATACGCCAGAAATATAACGATAGTAACCTGCCCCGCCACCCCGGCCGCGCCCATCATTCCAGCCCAAAGATGGTCCTGAATGCTGAATTTGGGTTTTTCTATCTGTACCCGGGTCACGCCTTTGGGGGCGGTTGGTTCTGTGACTGGAATGTTGCGCGCCGCCTGTTCCAGATCCGAAGTGGCGTTTTGCATTTTGCGCATTGCGCTGTTGGACGCGCCCTGTTCCGTGCGCAACGCCTTGCGGAACTTGTCCACGGCGTCAGGCAGGCTCTCAACTGTCGCCACGGCCTGGTCGCTCAGTGAATATGCCAGAAAGCCAATGCTCCCGACGATGCCGGTCAATAAAATGGCGGCCCCAAGTGCGCGGGGAATCCTGCATTTTTGCATCATTTTGACGAGTGGGGAAAGCGCATAACTGATCATCACGCCAAACATCAGCGGGATGAAAAAAGCGCGCGCCCAATATAGCATGAAGACAGCGCCAAGCACGGCGAGCACTGTGAGCGAAAGGCGGTTGGGCGCCCGCTCCCGGATAATTTCCATTTGGGGTGTGCTCGCGTTCTGCCCGTTTTCCGGCAGCTTCGTCTGAACAGATGATTCCAATGTATTGTTCAAATCAAATCCCCCACTGCGATGATTTTTATCTAATCATCCAGCGCGTAATAAAGATACAGAGAAAGGAATTAGGAGCGTAAGCGCAATATAAAGCTACTCAATCTGTGTTTGAGACTTTCGCCAGTTCGGCGAGCTTTTTCTTCAGAATATCGGGACGGATGGGTTTGCTGATATAATCGTCCATTCCCGCCGCCAGGCAGCGTTCACGGTCCCCCGCCAGCGCCTGGGCGGTAACGGCAATGATGGTGTTGCGGTAACCCTTTTCGCGTTCCAGTTTGCGGATGATATTCATCGCTTCAAATCCATCCATGCCGGGCATCTGGACATCCATCAGAATAGCCATGAACGGCTTGCTTGCCGCATCTACTTTTTCGATAGCTTCCAGCCCGCAGCAAGCGGTGTCCACCGTATACCCCAGATGTTCAAGCATCAGGGTGCCGACGAGAACGCTGGCGGGATAATCCTCAACCAGAAGAACAGAGGGTAAGCGCATGTCAATACCTTCTTATGGTTAGAATAACAGGATATACAAAATTATAATGGGGATAGGGATACCAATTGCCCACATGATGAGACTGCGCATAGACATTCCTTTCATACCTGAATTTTTGAACGACACATCCATTATTAAATGGGTGTTTCAGCATAAGAAACCAATACGGCTATGGTTGTGGCGGTATAAAGGGGGCGTAATGAAGGTCGGATGGCGCTCCTCTGGTCAAAACCGGTGAGAAAGCGTAAGCGCGCCAAATGCTGGCTTGCGCCGCTGAGTGGTGTATTCCTTGGTCAGCAGGACGTGTGTGTAAGACAGCCGCGTTTGCCCATAGGTCACGGCCGCGCCCAGTTGCAGGCTGTTCACCAGCTTTTTCTTATTTACATGTGGGCTATCCTTGAACGTATTGCCATCCAGAAAAATATTCTGCGCCACGGCGCGCGCGTCGACTGTTGTAAAGAGATAGCCACTCATCGTTTTTGTAGGGATAAAAAAATCCGACCCAGGCAGGCTTGGGCGGATGCGTGGTGGCCCATAGTCAGCAGGCAGGTCGTAACCCAGACGAAGCGTCGCGCCAACGGAACCGTCCGTATTCACATTACCCAGATTAAAACCTACATGCGGGGTAAAATCCGTACCCAGACCAAAGGGTGAATATTCATATATTTTTCGCCATTTCCGTTCATAGGTCAGAATGACGCCAGGTTCATTTTTAAGTTGGCTGTCCCACCCCTTTGGCTGCGGGCTATTCGTGATGTGATGAACAAATTTCTGGGTTTGCTCGGCAAAGGCCAGAGGACCAACGACGCCCACGGTCAACATCACATTATTCAGTGTATTCCCCGTATCCGTCACCATGCCAACCGAACCATAAAGCCACCCGGCATAGGGATGATCACGGGGATCCGGAGTTCGGCGGCCAATATCTTCGGGGGCAAACATGCTTTGTCCGGCAGCAATGCTGATACGCTTGTTGCCATCGTCAGCAAGCGGCAGTCGGCGCGCGATGGAACGCGCCCATCCGGGCACGTGTTCTTCCGAGGAAAGCCATGAAAATCGAATGCCATTGGTATAATCGCGATCCGCCCCGGCAAAAATATCATTTTCAATGACTACATTAAAAATGCCCTTGTCGTCTTCGATCACCCTTTCTTCAGCTGCCAGAACGGAGGCGGTGATTGCCAGAAAACAGGTCGCGGAAACAAAGGCCCATTGAAAAATATTCATACAGATTGTTCTTTTCACGATGTCAAAAGTTAAAAAGCCCGGCGTCAGGAGCACGATTTCGTTTCGCGCGCAGTTGCCGCGATCTTCAAACCGCTCAAATTCTGACTGGCGAACCCCCAGTTAAGCAAGCACGCAAGCACGGTATACAGGCGGGGCAGTGTAAGCTTCATTTTGTTCAACCATCTGATTGATCTGTGGTGCGCCACCTGACACCCGCGAATCCCGCCATACTGATCAACCCCCCTATAAAAAGAAGCGCCGATGCAGGCTCCAGAGCAGTCACCATGGCGTCTTCAATGAGGCCGAGGCCACTGGAATCGGTGTGATCATTTTTGAGCGTGTTGTGACGAGTGTTTGCCACCAAGGACGGGCCCATAACCGTGAAGCTTCCGGTTGCGCCCAGGAATGGTACGGCCAGCGCCGGGGAGGCGCCGTAGAGAAGCGCCGCGTACGCACCTGCACGGGTCAGCAGGGCTGTGCGCCGCTGGTAAGTTCTAACTGGTTTCATTTCTAAAAGCGCCCGCTTACGCGATCTGCGAAGCGCGATCACGATAACCAGAGGCTAAATTTTAAGGCGTAATGATGCGATGCAGGAAAATTTGCGGCGCATATTTTTTGCGTAAGGACAGCCGTCCCCGCAAACGAAAATGGCGGCCCAGAAGGCCGCCAAACAACTCAATTCCACATTACCGCTACGCCTATGAGGTCAGCCGGGAGGAGAAGTACACGGCAAACTCTCACTGTGCATAACGCGCATGCAGTCAGGCGGCGGCTGAGGACTTTTTTCTAGAGGCAAACAGCGCCGCCAGCCCGGCGCCGAAAAGCAGAGCTGCACCGGGTTCCGGCACAGCCTCGCTCCCCAGCCCAATATCGGCGCCCTGATCATAGCCGCCGCTGGCGTTGCCGCACCCGGTGATGGAGATACTATCTTGAATCAACGTCACTTGTGTCTCGGCCGACAACAACCTGCCGCAGGTAATTGTTAGATTACCGTCACTGCTGATGAGGTCATGCGCGAGGACATTCCCTGCGAACGTAGGGCCGTTCAGGGTCGCAGCGCTGGCAACACTCCAATACAGCCCGACATTGGCGCCATCGCCTATGTTTTGCAGGGTAACGGTCGACGTCGTCGAGGCGATAAGCGTGCTAGGAAACAGGAAAACCCACACTGCGGTGTTGCTGCCCCCGCCGTCGAGAATGAGTGCTCCCACCAAATTCTCTGACAAGGCCGGGACCGTATAAACGCCCGGAGTGATAGAGCCGCCATTGGCAGACTGCCACGCGTCCAGGTCTCCCCCGGTAATGGTGGTGCCCGGCCCAAAGGCATTTACAGCGACGATCGCAGCGTCGAGCTGAATCTGAGCGTTCTGCGCCAATGCGGTATTTGCTTGTAACGATCCGGCTGTAAAAGTGTACCCGCCGCCAACCGAGGCATTCGGGGCGGAACCCAGATTTCCGCCGATGGTGCTCGTGGGGACATTGGTCACCCCCGCAGCGCCCAGCACCGCGAAGCTCGCTAAATCCAAACCCAGAATTGGCGTTGCCATTGCTGGTGCAGACAGGGCGCTTAACCCCAGCGATGCAACAGCCGCTATTTTAATCAGATTAAACATGATTAGCCTCTTAGTATAAAGTCCGTTTGCGGGAGAATTCCCGCTTAAAATTTATGCTATGTTGTCAATAAGTTACTCGCGCGGCCTCCAAACCAGCACCACGCCTGCCTTTAACGCCTTGTTAAGGCTACGCCCCCCCCGCGTTCTGTCAATGTGACGTTCGTCGCACAACTTCTGATTGAGGGATGAGAGGCAGGTGCTCCGTCACACGCTTCTCAATGTGGACTCTACAAAGCGATCAGTACAGCCAAAGGCTAACTTTTGCGGCGTAAGGACGCGATGCTGGAAACGCGGCGGCGCATATTTTTTGCTTAAAGATGCTTGCTTGTTGCTCTCCGCAAAAAAAGCCCTGCGCTGGGGGCAGCGCCGGGCGGTAAGTTAAACATCCGTCCGGTGCAGGGGGCTGACGCCGGACGGCCGGAAAGATAGGCTAATGATCTGTGAATTACGCTGGCTTATGCGTGTTGGCGGGGCCGCAGGCGTCTTCAAGCGCTTTGACTTTTACTTCCGCATCTTCTTTGGCAAGGCCGTAATGTTCCTTCAGTCTGCCTAAAAACTGTTCGCGCTTGCCGTCATACAGCGTGATGTCATTATCAGTCAGCTTACCCCAAGTCTCCTTCAATTTGCCTTTGAGTTGTTCGAATTTTCCGTCTACCTGTTCTTTATTCATTAAATTCTCCTGAGATTTGCAGGTGAGTGTTGCCAATAACAACGTCTTCAATAAATGCTGATTTATCAGTAAAAATGCGATGCGAGTTCGCTACTGTCTGGTAAGGAAGCCGTAAAGGGCTATTACGAAGTGCGGCTAGCGGGGTTGCCCCCACATTCCGGCACCTGCCGACATTTCCAGGCGAGCATCGGCTCCGTCAATGGCATAAGGAGAAACCTCTTGCCTGACGCGACGAAACCAACACACGGCTCCCTATACCAACAAAAATACCAACAATTTTTTTCGGTGTGCGAAGTTCACCTCCGTGCTCCAGCTTGTGCCCATGTGCGACGAAATACAAAAAATCATTTGATTTCATATTGTTAAATAGAAATCAGCAAATATCATCGCAGTGGAGGATATGTTGGGAGAAGAGCAAGTGGTGCCGGCTGCAGGAATCGAACCCGC
>JAUSQH010000175.1 GCA_030652895.1 Alphaproteobacteria bacterium | reverse complement strand
GAACAGTTCGGTGAACAGCACCAGATCGGCGCCCGCGCCAGCCGCCTCGGCCCGGGCCGCGCGGATCAATGCAGCGTTCCCCGCGACATCCCCCACGGTAGGGTTGGCTTGCACCAGAGCTATTTTCAGATGATCGGTCATTGGGTACCCTTTACGGCTGAGTACCGTAATAGCGCCCTTTTTGTCGGCGCTCAACTGGATCAAAAGGAGAAATTGAGGCCGCCTTTATTTCGCGTGATGGATACAAAACGGCGTGGCGGGGTCGAGATTGAGTCGCTCCGGGCTGACCGGCTGATCGCAGGTGACGCAATCACCGAACGCCCCATCTTCCAGACGCTTTAGCGCCGCATCAATACGGTGCAATTCCGTGTGGCGGCGGCGCGTGGTTTCAGCCGCCATTTCATGATCCAGCACCGCTTCGGCGCGCGCGGAACGATCGCCAACCTCCTGATCGCTTTCAGGCTGGGCGCGCGGTTCCTCGTGGCCCGCAAGCAACGCCTCGACATCGGCGCGCATGGCCAGCAGCCGCGTCTTCCATTGTTCCATACTGACTGTATCGGATTTTTTTTTGCTCATCGCCTATATCAACCTGGTGTTTGTTCCCGCGTCGTCAAAAAGCGTATATCAGGCCAGTCATCCGCCGCCCGTTCAAGATGCCAAGCATTTCGAGCCAGAAAAACCGGGCTGCCATCATGATCTTCGGCCATGGCGGCCCGGTTGTCTTCAATAAACTTCTTCAGCTTTAGCGCATCGTCGGCTTCAACCCACCGCGCGGTATGAATGGGCGCATCCTCGAAGCGTACGGGTATAGTGTACTCTGTTCGAATGCGATCCGCCAAGACATCAAATTGCAGCACACCGACGACCCCAACGATCCAGTCCGCGCCCAGGAGTGGCTTGAAAACACTGCCCGCCCCTTCTTCGGCCAGTTGTATCAGGGCGCGGCTCAGATGCTTGGCTTTCATCGGGTCATCGGATCGTACCCGGCGCAGAATTTCAGGTGCAAAGCTTGGAATGCCCGTGAAATTTAGCACCTCACCCTCGGTCAGGGCGTCTCCGATACGCAACTGACCATGATTGGGAATACCAATAATATCGCCGGCCACCGCTTCTTCGGCCAGTTCACGTTCCTGGGCCAGAAACAGTACCGGATTGTGCACATTTATAATCTTGCCGGAGCGTGGATGTTTCAGCTTGGCGCCGCGTTTGAAGTGCCCCGAACATAGCCGTACGAAAGCAATCCGGTCGCGGTGTTTGGGGTCCATGTTCGCCTGGATCTTGAACACAAAGCCGGTAACCGGCGCCTCGGATGGCTGCACCATGCGCTCCTGCGCCGGGCGTTCGCGTGGCGGCGGCGCATATGCGGCCAGCCCATGCAGTAATTCCCGCACACCGAAATTATTCACTGCGCTACCAAAAAACACCGGCGTCAGGTGCCCTTCCAGAAACGCCCGTGCGTCGAACGGCGGGCACAGGCCGCGCACCATGGCAATATCTTCGCGCAATTTAGTGACCGCAGCGGCGGGCAGCAGTTCGTCCAGACGCGGATCATCGATGCCACTACATGCCTCGCCCATGTCAGTTGCGCCGCGGCCTATCAACAATAGCCGGTCATTCAGTAGATCATAACAGCCCAGAAAATCCCGTCCCATGCCAATCGGCCAACTGGCCGGCGTAACGCTCAACGCCAGGCCCTGCTCCACCTCATCCAGCAGATCAAACGGCTCACGCCCCTCTCGGTCCAGCTTGTTGATGAAAGTGATGATCGGCACATCGCGCAAGCGGCACACCTCGAAAAGTTTTCGGGTCTGGGTTTCAATACCTTTGGCGGCGTCCAGCACCATCACTGCGCTGTCGACGGCGGAAAGCGTACGGTAGGTGTCCTCCGAAAAATCCTCGTGGCCCGGGGTGTCCAGCAGATTGAAGGTGCGGCCCTCATAGTCAAATGTCATCACCGAAGAGGCGACGGAAATGCCGCGTTCCTGTTCGACTTTCATCCAGTCGGAACGCGCGCGCCGCCGCTCGCCTTTGGCTTTCACCGCACCCGCCTGCTGAATGGCGCCGCCGAACAGCAAAAGCTTTTCGGTGAGCGTGGTTTTACCCGCGTCCGGATGGGCGATGATCGCAAAGGTCCGCCGATTGGCGACGGCGTCCAGATAGTTATTCATATGTTTGAAGGCTTTAGTTGCCGTTAGGCGTTTTTTCGAACAATCTCATAATGGCGCCAAAACTGAAGGCCGCAACGACAACTGTAACGATTACTTCAGAAACCCCAAAAGCGACGAGTTTATATAGCACCCATAGCACAAAGCTGTCTGTTTGCGCAGCAGAATGTGGTTGCCTATTCTGGGGTAAATTAGAGTAATTGGTGAATTTATTATCTGGTAAATTGGGAGCGCCTGCGAATATGCCGCCCACGGAGCTCGTGTAGGATGAATCATCGAATGCTTTATGTGATAATATAAAAGAATTTACGGCGTCTATATTTTGAATTTTGTCAATATCGTTGCCATCCCTTCTTAGGGTGATATTAACCATGTCTGGAGCGCCCATATAGCGCAAATTTATGCCGTTGGCGTCATCTGGGTTGGCAGGTCCACCTACTGACGATTTGTATGTGATGTTGGGGACACTGGAATCTGTTTCAACGTTAACTTCAGCCAAATTCCCGTCACTGTACCCGTAAGACAATTCGTTGATTTGCGCTGGCGTCCGGGTTGGGGTGGTATTCAGAGGCGCAAGAGACGTTTCTTTTGCAATTGCAGTGGCGGCATTTTTCGCTTTTGGAAAAATAGAAACGTCGCGGGTCATCAGATCATTTTCTGCGTCATAGCCTATGAATGAAGCCTGGGCAGTTGACCACGTTAGTGACATGGCCAACCACAACGTCGTGCGTGAGGCCATTATTGCGCTGTTTAAAATCCGCATAGCTGTCATCTCGGGTATATTGAGTAGCGGATATTCCTTAAGTAATTGTAACTTTTAATATATCGAATAATTGTTTTACTGGGGTGGTGCTCTATAGACGTCGCGCAGGATGATCCATATGGAGAAAGATGCATGCTCACGCTATATGACAATTTGGGCTCCGGTAACGGCTATAAAGTCCGGTTACTGTTAACGCATTTAGGCATACCCTTCAGACGGGTGGATAAAAGCGTTACCAATGGGGAAACGCGCCTGCCCGAATATCTTCGCGTCAATCCCAATGGCCGTATTCCGGCGGTCGTATTTGATGATGGCCGCACATTGGCGGAATCCAACGCGATCCTGCTGTATTTTGCGGAAGGGACGCTATATCTGCCTACCCACAAATTCGCTCGTGCGGAGGTTAACCAATGGCTGTTCTTTGAACAGTACAGCCATGAGCCCTATATCGCGGTGCTGCGTTTCTGGCGGCAGTATCTGGAGTCGCTGACGGCCATTCAGGAAGCCCGCGTTTCGGAACTGCTGGAGAAAGGCCATGCCGCGCTGAAGCTGATGGATGACCATATGGAAAAGCGGCAATTTCTTGTGGATGAACGCTATAGCATCGCCGACATCGCACTTTATGCGTACACCCATGTGGCGGGCGATGGCGGTTTTGATCTGGCCCCGTATGCCAATTTGCGGGCCTGGCTGGCGCGGGTACAGTGCGTACCCGGCCATATTCCGATTGATCGCGAATGCGGGCCTTAGGTCTTGCGGCTGCGCAGATGATTAAGCAGTGATGTGCTGGGCATGCCATCCGCGCTCAGGTCGTTGTCGCGCTGATAGGCGGTGATAGCGTCTCTCGTGCGCGGGCCGATAATTCCGTCGGCCGGGCCCGGATTATAACCGGCCTGGCCAAGCGCCGCCTGCACATCTTTAACCATCGGGGAACCCGGGCTATATGAGGCGGGCACGGCATTTACCGGAGATCTTTGCGGTGTGGAACTGGCATGCCCAGAACTGGAACCGGAATTGAGTGAGCCGAGATTGATCTGATTGCGGTCCGTCACGGCACCGACTACCGCGCCAACGCCTGCGCCGATCGCCACTCCCTGCAAGACGGTCATTCCCGTCACGGCGCCAATCACTGCTCCGGTGCCCGCGCCGATGGCGCCACCGCTCAGTCCGCGCTCCTTCGGATTGGAGCCGCAGGCCGCGACCGCCAAACTAAGCGGGATGATCATTGCAAAGCGTATGTTGGAGTTTGACATTGTATCCTCCTTATCCAGGCAAATTGTGCGTGGGTTCACAAGCGAATCAAACTGCGTCAGAAATAGCCTATCTGGAGTGTGATTTACAAATCGTCAGTAAAATAGGTTAAAGGTCCGAATAAGGCGAAATTTTGGCCTTCAAGAGGTGAGGTGATTTTATCGTGAAAATAATCCCGTGCATCATCGGATTTGCTGGAACTTTATTCATTGCGCTGCAGGCCGGTCAGGCGATAGCGGGTGGTCCTGCCGTTGTCGCAAGTATCAAACCGGTCCATTCCCTGGTTGCCGGGGTTATGACGGGCATAGGCGAGCCAGAACTGCTGGTTGATGGTACGGCGTCCGAACATGATTACGCCCTTCGTCCCTCTCAGGCTAAAGCCCTGACGCAGGCAGATCTAATCTTCTGGGTTGGACCACAGCTTGAAACGTTTCTGATTCGCCCACTGACGGCCCTGGCGCCATCAGCCGGGCAGGTGGCCCTATCCACCAGCGCGGGGGTGCAACTGTTGCCGGTTCGTGACGCCGACACACTTCGCGAAGCGCAGTCCGTAACGGATGAAAAGTCGCATGATATGCATATCTGGCTTGATCCCGATAATGCGGCGGCGATGGTGCGGGAAATTGCCGCGCAACTCCAGGCTCGCGATCCGGGCAATGCGACCATCTACGCCAAGAATGCTGCGGCGCTGGAAGTGCGGTTGCTGGCCAGCAAGCATATGATCAAAGCGCGTCTCGACGCCATGCCCACGCCGCCTTATATGGTGTTTCATGACGCCTATCAATATTTCGAAGCCCGGTTTGGGTTGCGGCCGGTCGCCATCATCAGTCTTGATCCGGAACGCCCGCCAGGCGCCGGTCGAATACGGAAATTGCGCCGGACCATATTGGACGCAAATGTCGCCTGTGTTTTTGCCGAGCCGCAGTTTGAGCCGCGATTGATTCAGACACTGACAGAAGGCACGCCGGCAAAAACTGCAATTCTGGATCCCCTTGGCGCGGAGCTGCACGAAGGTAGCGGCATGTACTTTATGCTGCTGGAGCAGCTGGCGGGGTCTCTCACCGGATGCAAGGCGGAAATCACGAGTGAAACCCTACCCGAGTGAGCTGGTTTCAGGTTCGCTGCGCGGCATTAAAAGCCGGCCCGCCTGAAGGCTTGATACTTGCTGCGAAATTTGGAACCGAAACGACATTTACGAAGTTATAAGTCTATCGCGGAATTAGACCGGAAGCCCTAGTATGAT
>JAUSQH010000173.1 GCA_030652895.1 Alphaproteobacteria bacterium | reverse complement strand
CATCAACGACGGCTACGGCTTGGGAATTGAGTGTATGGAGCGCTGTTTCATCCGGGCCGTCCACATAATACAGTGTTCCAAATACCTGACGGAATTCTCCGGTGCTGCTCTCAACAGGAAGCATTAAATTTTCTGAGCGTTTTACGCGGCCATTCGTCGAAGGCACGCTCATATGGGTGCAGGCGGCATAGCCAAACTCAAATATCATCCGAACACGGGCTATTACTCTGTCCCGCAAGGCTGGATGGGTTAAATCGAGAAGGTTTACTCCCGTAAGTTCAAGCCCGCCAAAGCGCTCCACAACCGCCGATCCCAATCGTCTGATAATGAAGCGATCGTCCCCTTCAATATCCAGGACAAAAATATGGGGCGTGAATTCGGTGAGATCACCGAGGCGAATATCCTCCCGGAAAGGCAGCCGCTTATCGCCGCGAAAGCGCCGCCAATGTTTCAGCATTAACCGTGATTCGGCTCGCTCCGGTCCGGCCACTTTATTATTTGCCGCCTCTGTCAAAGACTTCAGCGAAGCCTTGTTTCAACATGTTTTGCGCCTCAGCACCAAACGCCACAAACAGTATGCGCGTCAGTACGCCGCCCGCGTCAATATAGGCCGTCGTTTGAGTCGCCGCAATAATGGCCGCGCGGGCGGGCGGAAAGCCATATATGCCGGTGCTTATCGCGGGAAACGCAATCGATGTGATCGCGCGCGCCTGCGCCAGTGCAAAACAGGCGCGATAGCACCCCGCCAGTAATGCGTCTTCGTTGGCGCCGCCTCCCTGCCAGACCGGGCCCACCGCGTGGAATATGAATTTCGCGGGCAACAGGTATGCCTTGGTTGCAACCGCGCTGCCGGTGGGGCAGCCGCCAAGCGTCTGGCATTCCGCCAGCAATTGCGGCCCTGCACCGCGCTGAATGGCGCCATTAACGCCGCTGCCGCCGCCTAGCCGTTCATTGGCGGCATTGACGATGGCGTCTACCCGGCATTGGGTGATGTCACCGTCAACTATTTTGATGCGCGGGTCGATCATTGGGGTTTGCTCTTGTCATCCACCATAAAAACACAAGGCCGGGAACCGCGGCAAGCGTGCTGAGCATAAAAAAGCCTGGCCATCCTGCCGCCTCTACGACATACCCCGTAACCGACGACAATACCGTCCGCCCGACGGCGGCCAGCGACGTGAGCAGCGCGAATTGCGTTGCAGTATAGGCGCGTTCCTGGCACAGGGTGCTCAGATAGGCCACAAAAACGACTGTGCCAAAGCCGCCG
>JAUSQH010000169.1 GCA_030652895.1 Alphaproteobacteria bacterium | reverse complement strand
TTCATAGGGTGCGCCATAGCCCAGCGCCTGGTAGTAGTCGCGGATGCGCTGCAGGTAGGGCAGCGGGGCGTCAGGCGGCTCGGTCGGGATCTGGTTCATGCGCGTGTCGGTGCTGCGGCGGGCCGTCTCCCGGCCCAGTGTGGCCTGTTAGGCTAACGCATGCACCGTTCGCCCGCAGAGTCCGCCGCGCACGCCTCGCTGGCCGGCCTCGGCTGGGGCTTGCTGGCGGCCGCCATCTGGGCCAGCTACACGGTGCTGGCGCGGTTGGCGGTGAAAGCCGGCCTGAGTCCCGGCGACCTGACCTTGCTGCGCTTTGCGCCCGGCGCCTTGCTGATGGCGCCGCTGCTGTGGCGCTGGGGTTGGCGTGACCTGGCCGGCATCGGCTGGGGTCGCGGTCTGCTGCTCACCGTGCTCGCCGGGCCCGGCTTCAGCCTGCTCTTCATGACCGGTTTTTCGCTCGCACCGCTGGCGCATGGCGCCGTCATCGCGCCGGCCTGCCAGATGCTCGCCGGGCTGGGCTTGTCGGCCTGGCTGGCCCATCAGCGCTGGACTCGCGACAGCGTGCTGGGCGCAGGTTTTGTCGTCCTCGGCCTGGCGTTCATGGGCGGCGACAGCTTGCTGCATCCAGAGAGCGCGCTGACGCTGGTCGGTGACGGCTTGTTCGCCGCCGCGGGTGTCTGCTGGGGGCTCTTTGGCGCGCTGTCGCGGCGCTGGCAGGTCGACCCGCTGCGGGTGACGGCGGTCGTCGTCGTGCTGTCGTTCCTGCTCTTCGCACCCTTTTTTCTGGCGCTGGCCGACCTCAGCCGGCTGGCCAGCGCCAGCACCGGCATGCTGGTGATGCAGGTGCTGGCGCAAGGCCTGGGCGCGGGGCTGGTGGCGGTGCTGGCGTTCAGCCGCGCCGCCGCCTTGCTGGGCTCGGGCCGCGCCGCCTTCTTCGGCGCCTTGGTGCCGGGGGCGGCGTCGCTGCTGGCGATTCCCGTGCTGGGCGAAGTGCCCAGCGCCTTGCAGGTGCTGGGCATTCTTGCCG
>JAUSQH010000263.1 GCA_030652895.1 Alphaproteobacteria bacterium | reverse complement strand
GAGCGGAAAACTCAGCGCCCAATGCGCCAGCCCGAACGGCAGCGCAGCGATGCGCCGGGCCAGCGTGGCGACCCAGAGGAAGCTGAACATCGCCATCCCCCACAGCATCCAGACCAGCAGCGCGGGGGCGCCGAACTGCAGCGCCGCCAGGCCGACCACGGCCGGCGGGGCGATGACGATGAAGGCGGTCGGCAGCAGGCGTTCGGCCCACAAGCCCTGGCTGGCGATGCGCACCAGGATCAAGGCCATCAGCAGTGGCCAGAACAGCAGCCCGACGCCGAACTGCGCCGCCGCCCAGTCGCCCTGGCCCAGCGGCACGCCGGCCAGCGGCACCAGCACATTGCCCACCATGGGGATGAACAGCGCCGGCGTCACGCCGGCCCATTGCAGGCCGCCTTGCGCCGCTGAGCGCCACCAGCGCGCCAGCACCCAGCCGGTGACGAACAGCTGCACCAGCGAGGCCGCCCACCACAGGGCGACGAACAGCGGCCGCGGCCCGGCCACCGAGACGGCGACGGTGAGCAGCAGCATGAAGGCGATCGGCAGCGCGGCGACAAAAGCATGGCGCACCGGATGGCGGCGGTCTTCGGCCCAGGCCTCGGGGTAGCGCCAGCCGCGCAGCACCGTGGCCACGGCGAGCACCGCGAAGACGAGCGCCGCCAGGCCGCCGGCCAGCAGCGCGACGGCATGCGCCGGCTGGCCCAGCAAAGGCACGCTCCGCAGCCAGGCCAGCGACAGGCCGGCCAGCCCCATGACCAGCGAATACCAGCCAGGCAACAAGAACTTGAGCGGGGTCACGGAGGGTTGCATGGCGTCGGCAATGGAGGCGGCCCGGCGAGCGACTGGCGACATGCGGCGCCGTCAGGCGGCGCATGAGGAAGGGCAGAGGCGCCCGGACAGCCGGCGCGCTACTACAGGCGCGCGCCATGGGCGTCGAGCACCGACACCGTGATGTCGATGCCGGCGCCGACGCTCTGGGTGACGGTGCAGAAGGCCTCGAACTGCGTCAGCACACGTTCCAGGTGCTGCAAGGCCTCGGCCGGCACGCCCAGCGTCAGCGTGACCTGCATGGCCAGCACGCGCAGCCGGCCCTCGGCGTTGCGGCCGATCTCGGCCGTGACCTCGGCGCTGATCGGCTCGGGCTGCTGCTTGTACTTGCGCAGCGCGAACAGCAGCGAGTCGGCCAGGCAATTGCCCACGGCGGCGGCCAGCAACTGCAC
>JAUSQH010000164.1 GCA_030652895.1 Alphaproteobacteria bacterium | reverse complement strand
TTCATATTCCAGGCCAGTCCACTTTTCCGGCCCTGACGACGCAAAGCTATCGGATAGCTGCCGTTGGGTGGTTCTCAATACGTTGACCGCGAAAGATTTTGTCTCTCGAAACGCATCGAACGAATTCCGGGATCTGCCAATGCAGAAAAGCAACAACGCCGGCGCCAGCGATATCGACGTAAACGAGTTTGCGATCAGTCCGACTGTTTCGCCGGCGACCCGTGTCGTAATGACCGTAACTCCCGTCGCATAAAGACTTAGCGCTCTCCGCCTCCGGACGGAGCAACTTCTCACTATCGTCAGCTTATTGCGCCCGGCGCGGCCAGGATCCCATTGCGATCAGCAATGACATCCACATTTCGGTCAGGCGCCGGCTTGTCGGTCCGGTGTCTTCGGAGGCCGCAGTGTCCAAGCGAGCGCAGATGGTCGTTCGACCGAAAGACGCATCGAACGATGAGTGGACGTCAGTACCGCCGCATACGCGGACGGCAGGCGCCAACTTCAACTCTTGCCATCAGAAAAGCGGGCGTCACGCCAGGCAAGCGCAGCCTTCAGTCCTTCCTCCTTGCGAATGCGCTGGAACTCGTTCTTCTCGACGCTCGGCGTCGAGTTGAGAATTATGTCAATGTCGAGCGAAGCCTTCAGCGCATCGCGCATTCCCATGATCTCGTATGTGCGATTCATCGCGCGCTTGGTGAAAAACACGGACGGTCCGGCCGCAGCTGCGATGTCCAGCGCCATGGACCGGCCGAATGGAACCAGTTTTTCAAGCGACACGACGTGATTGACGATTCCGATAGCATGGGCGCGCGCGGCATCCATCTTGTCATTGCCGGTGAGCAACATTTCCTTGGCATGCTTGGGAAGCACCGCCCATGGCAGCAGCATCGCAACAATCCCGGTGCCGAAGCGCACCTCCGGTTCGCCAAAGCGGGTCCCCTCTGCTGCAATGGTAATGTCGCAGGCGAGCGCCACCTCGAAGGCGCCGGCCATGCAGAAGCCGTGCACCAGCGCGATTGTCGGCTTCGGACAATCCCAGAAGGCCATGATGAAGTCGAACTGGAGCTCCATCTGCGCCTGCACGCGATCTATGCTCGACATGTCGCGCCCTGCGGACGCCTTCATGTCGAAGCCGGCCGAGAAGGCGCGGCCCTCGCCGCGGACCAGAACGGCGCGCACGCGCTGGTCAGTCCCCAGTTCCTTCAACGCAACGATAATCTCGTCCATAGCCTCGTTGTGGAACGCGTTCAGCACATTCGCGCGATTGAAGATGAGCGAGGCAACCGGCCCCTCGATCTCGACCTTGATATAATTGCGGCTCATGGGCGGTCCTTCTCGAAATCCGTGTGACGACCAGCCATGCTAAGTCAGCCGAACGCCTTCGTCCCGTCTTGATCGACCGGCATTTCACACCCTGATTGTCGTCGCGCCAAGTGAGCCAACCGCCGTCCCGCGCTCCGCAACAGGGTGGCTGGCGCAGGTTTTTCGTGCCCCGGCGAACCGGTTCGTACCTGCCGATTCGCCATTCACCGATGGACGAACTCGGCAGCAGCAGCCTGCATCATATTTAGCCGACGCCAACACAAGCTAGGCATATCCTGTGTGCTTGTCATCAATAAATTGTGCGCCTTTGCGCACGGCGATTTCCTTCTGCAAAGCGTAACGGCCAGTATCTTTACAAGTGTTACCGGCGTACTTCGTAGTAGAGGTTTCCGGGATCGCGGAAATCGTGGAGCTTGAAGCGCGCAAATCCCGCCTTGCGACTCATGCGCTCGGCAACTTCGGGATTGAACCCCAACGTCCCAAGCCCGGCGCCACCCGGCTCCGACATCGCCGAAGCCATGCAGGTAAACAACGAAAAGCCATACATCATGGCAAGCATCGGATTGCGAAGGTTGTCCTCGAAACTCGGCTTGCTGCGGATGTCCTTGATGAACCACGTCCCGTCATCGACGAGCCGGCGGTAAATCTCCTCGATCGCCGCCTGAGGCTGCGTCATGTCATGCATACAGTCGAACGTGATGATCAAGTCATATTGCTCCGGCAGGGGGAAGCACTCGGCGGGTGCCGCAAACGCGCGGATATTCGTCAGTTCGTTCTCGGCCGCCCGCTGCTCAACGTGCTCGACCGCAAACCGGCTCGGGTCCATCGCGTGAAAACGTGAGCGCGGATACGCTTTGGCCAGGGCGATAACCAACGCACCGTCGCCGCAACCAACATCAGCGACCAGGGCACCGTATTCGAGCTTGGCGGCCACCCCCTCAAGCGCCGGTATCATTTTTGGTACCACGGACCGTTCGGCCGCGACACGATGGCGCGCCTCGCTCTTCGCGACAGTTTCCGGACCATCGGATTCATAAGTTTTGCCGATGCCGGTCTTGAATGATTCCATTAACCCGGCAAGCTGCTCAGGCGTATGCCCTCCCATAAAACTACTAGCAGCAAATCCCGACGCCTCCCGGTTGGCAAGCAGATCGCTCGCCTCGCTCGGCAACTCGAAGTGGTCGTCGCCGCAATAGGCGAGGACCCGCGCGGCCGCCTGAAGCCTCATCCACTCAAGCAGCCAACGCGGATGCAATCCGGTTTTTGCCGCCAATTCGTCAGCTGACAGAGGGCCGGCGTTGGCCATCGCCTTGAATAGATCAAGTTTGTCTCCGAGATGAATCATCTCAGCAATCGTTTCTGCCTGCCGATACTGCCAGATCATATTCGCATACTTCCGCGTGGCATCCGCTGACTTGCGCGTCGCGTTGTCCTGCACGTCATCGGTCATGATTTCCTCGTTTGAAGCACGATGGTAAT
The DNA here is from genome assembly GCA_030652895.1 of Alphaproteobacteria bacterium. GTDB lineage: Bacteria > Pseudomonadota > Alphaproteobacteria > UBA11222 > UBA11222 > UBA11222. The sequence continues at coordinate 1,796 of JAUSQH010000164.1, read as the reverse complement.
TGGAAACCGGCAGGCAGTAGTCCCTTAAGCCGGTAGGGCCTGAAACTTTAATGGTCCGACAGAATAGGCCAGAAGATAGCGAAACAACACGTCACGAAAGCCGGGGCCCCTCTTCCCCGTGGTAGGCCTTGCGGTTGGAAGGCCACGGCAAGCATCAAAAACTTCGGCTTTTATGCGAAGGATTACCCCCGTTGCGGAAACGTGACGGAGGGACTCATTATTTCTAATCAGCACGATTACCTTCAACCTGTACGCCTTGGCCGTGTGAGTTTGCGCAGTCAGGCGACCTGCCGTCGCCGAAATACATTTCCGGCATAGACCGCTCCGAGCAGGGCGAGTCCCGCCAGATCGGTTGCAAGGCCGGGAGTTAGCAATCCCAGTGCTCCGCCAATCAGCATCAACCGTGACAACCAGCCGATACGACCGAAACCATACAACCAGCCTTCGAGACCGGCCGCCAGGAGCCAGATTGAAAAGCATGCCGTTATGACGTCATGCAGAATGTGCAACGGCTCACCGATCAGGATCAGGGTCGGGTTGAGTACGAATAGAAAAGGAAGCACGAAATTGATGAGGCCGAGACGCATCGCCCAGATACCGGTTTTCCAAGGATCGGATTTCGCGATGCTCGCAGCGGCGATAGCCGCAAGCGCGACAGGCGGCGTGATGAAACTGATCAGCCCCCAATAGAGGATGAACAGGTGGGCGCCGATCGGATTAAGTCCGCCCTCGATCAAGGCCGGTCCCAATGTAACTGCGAGAAAGATGTAGCAGGCGCTCGACGTCATCCCCATGCCGAGAATGAAGCTGGTGAAGGCACCGAGCACGAGCAACAGGTGGATGTTGCCACCCGCGAATTGCAGGAGTTCACGCGAAAAGGCGCCCCCGACTCCGGTATAGGATAGCGCGCCAACGATGAACCCGATGCCGGCAAGAATGGCCACGATGTTGACGATGTTGCGCGTCGTGTCGATGGCGAGATCGCGAAGGCTGGTTAGCCCGAAGCGCTTGCTGCCGAAAACAACGGTCGTTCCGATCAATACGACGGTCGCGATATAAGGCGCCAGAGCTTCGCGCTTCATCACCAAGAGAAGATAGGTCAGCAACCCGAGGCTGAATAGAAAGTGCCATCCCTGCTTCATGACCGGGAGCAGTTTGGGAATCTCGGCTGCGGGTTGGCCTCGCAGACCGTGGCGGGCCGCGTAGTGGTCTGCCTGCAGCAGCAACGCGCCATAGTACAGCAGCGCCGGGACGATGGCGGCGATCATGACCGTGGCGTAGGACACGTTCAGAAATTCGGCCATGATGAAGGCGACAGCCCCCATGATCGGCGGCATCAGCGCGCCGCCCGTGGACGCGCAGGCCTCTACGGCGCCCGCGTAATGCGCCGGATAGCCGACGCGCTTCATGGTCGGGATCGTGATCTGGCCGGTCGTTACAACGTTGGAGATCACGCTGCCAGACAGCGAACCGAAGAAGCCGCTGGAGAGCACCGCGACCTTCGCCGGACCGCCGCGCGTCCGCCCCATCAGCGCAATTGCCAACGCCATAAAGAACTCGCCGCCGCCCGTTACGACAAGAGCCGACCCAAAGATCAGAAAGCCTACGAGCAGGGTTGCAACCGTGCGCATCGGTATGCCGATGATGCTCTCCACGCCCAGGGCATGAGCAGTTAACGTTTCGGTGAAGCTGCTGCCGGGTCCCCAGAGAAAGCCTGGCATGTAGTCGGCGAACGTTGGATAGACTGCAAAGATCGCGCAAAGTCCGAACAGCACTGGCCCGCCGGCGCGCCGCAC
>JAUSQH010000141.1 GCA_030652895.1 Alphaproteobacteria bacterium | reverse complement strand
GATCGGCAACTACCGCGGCCCCGTCGAGGGCCAGGCCCAGGTCGAGTGGCTGCGCGCTGGTGCCCGCTACCAGGTCCACCTCACGCTCAGCGTCGGGCCGTCGTTCGCGCCGCTGATCAGCCGCCACATCGTCAGCGACGGCCTCATCACCGAGCAGGGTTTGCGGCCGCAGCGCTACGACGAAGAGACCCGGGTCGTGCTGCGCAGCCCGCGCCGGCTCACCATCGTCTTCGACGGCGAGCAGGTGCTGTTGCCCGGTGGCAAGGCGGTGCCGCAGCCGCCGGGGGTGCAGGACTCCGCCAGCCAGTTCGTCCAGCTGGCCTGGCTGTTCACCCAGCAGCCGGCGCTGCTGCAGCGCGGCAACACCGTCGAATGGCCGCTGGCCTTGCCGCGCCGGGTTGCCCTGTGGACCTACGAGGTCGGCCCCAGCGAAACGCTGGCGACGCCGTTCGGGCCGATTGACGCCGTGCACGTGAAGCCGCGCCGCGAAGCGCGGCCGGGCGGCGACCTGACCGCCGAGCTGTGGGTGGCGCCGACGCTGCAGAACCTGCCGGTGCGCATCGTCATCCGTCAGGACGACGACACCTGGGTCGACCTGATGGTGGATCGGCTGCCGGTGCAAGCCGAGGCGGCGCCAGCGCCGCGCTGAATCCGGTTGCTCAGGCGCCGCCGAAGCGGGCCGCGTAGTCGATCGCCGCCTGGCGGCCGCGCGAGTTGGCCAGCACCTGGGCGGCGACGACGATCAGCGGGTCGAGCTCGGCGTGATCGCGGGCACGCTCCATGCGGATCGCCAAGGCCTCGGCCATCGGGCCGATCTGGTCGGTGAGGGCGCGCACCGCATCGCGGCGGCGGCTGTTGAAGTCGGCCGCCGGCGCTGCTGCAGCAGGCGCGGCGGGCGCCGCCACGGCCGCCGGTGCGGCGCTGCCGGCCACGGCCTCGATGAAGCCTTGCTCGAGCAGGCTGGCCAGGGTTTCGTCGGCTTGCTGCGAAATCAGCGCCCGCAATTCGGCGTCGTTGCGCTTGCCGTCGGTGACGATGAGCGCGCTGCGCAGGCGCGGCGTGAGCCGATGCTCGCGGGTTGCGATCTCGGTCAAACCCTTGGCAGTCTTGC
>JAUSQH010000135.1 GCA_030652895.1 Alphaproteobacteria bacterium | reverse complement strand
CGGCGGTCGCGCTGCAACAGGCCAAAGCCGCGCGGGCTGTGATCCATGAAAACACTGTATTGCAGGCTGGCCGGATTGGACAAAGGCCGCCACAGCCATTCACCCTGGCCATTGCGGATGGACAGACCGCTGGAATCGTGCACTGCGGGGCGAAAATCGTCGACGCCAAGCCGGTCGGACGCGCTAAACAGGAACATACTGGTAAGCGGCGCAAATCCGACGCGCGCCAAATTCGTGCGTGGGTAAAGCGTTACCTCCACATCCATCTCGGTGATCACCCCGGGGCGTATGGTAAAGCGATAGGCGCCTGTTGTCCGGGGACTATCCAGCAGGGCATGCACAACGACGGAGGTCGCGCCTGGCACGGGTTTTTCCACCCAGAATGACCTGAATATGGGAAATTCCTCGCCACTTGGCTCCGCCGTATCAATTGCCAGACCACGCGCCGACAGTCCGTAATGCTGCCCCTTGGCGACAGCGCGAAAATAGCTTGCGCCCTGGAACACCACCATTTCGTCGAAATAATCAGCCCGGTTGATCGGGGTATGAAGACGAAAACCGGCAAAACCCAGATCATATCCCGGCGGCGGCGGCTGCACACTAGGCCCGAAAGAGTAATAATCGCTAGAATACAATAGCTTACGGGACTCATCATTCTCGACCAGATTGATCTTCACCGGCTGCTTGTAGAAAAAACCGTTATGGAACATGTGCATCTGAAATGGCAGCTTTTCATCACGCCAAACTGCCTGATCCGGGCGGAATCGGATATCGCGATACTGGTCGTAGGTCAGGTCTTCCAGTGCTTTGGGCAACTTCAGTGCGGGCGGGGAATATTTCCTGGACGCCAGCTTTTGTGCCAGCCGGCGGACAAGCCCTGCGCTAAAGGGAACCGGATCTCCCAGATTGGAGGTGTAAACAGCATCGGTCGTTTCTTGCCCGCTAACGGGAAGAACGCCAAAGAAAGGGGAAAGGGCCAAACCGGCAAGGACGTCACGACGGCGCACAGCGATCTCTTTGATCTGATGGTGGTTGGCATATAAAGCCAAGTATATATAATGCTTGTAAGCTCTGCACATATATGATGCAGGCTGTCTGGCATAGCTTTTATTGTTTAGCCAGTACAAATTCAAAAACAAGGGGAGCAGGTCAAATGCGGCAGATTAATGACCAAGAGGCATGGCTTGCGCAGGTGAGTGAGACCCCGCTGGAACCCGGATTACCCATTGTCGATCCGCATCACCATTTGTGGGACCATCCGGGAAGCCGCTATTTCCTGGACGAGTTATGCACCGACACCAATAGCGGCCATAATGTCGTGGCGACCATTTTTGTCGAATGCGGAGCCATGTATCGCGCAAGCGGGCCGGAGCATTTGCGCGTGGTGGGGGAAACCGAGTTCGTGAATGGCGTCGCGGCGCAAAGCGCCAGTGGCATTTACGGGCCGATGCGGGCCTGCACGGGGATCGTCAGCCATGCCGATTTGACTATGGGAGCCGCCGCGGGCGAGGTTCTGGACGCGCATATGGCGGCGGCGCCCGGCCGTTTTCGGGGCATCCGCCATATCACGGCGTGGGACCCTGACCCATCGCTTCGCGGTACGTTCTCGCATCTGACCAAGGGCATGCTGAATGAGCCGCGTTTTCGCGAAGGTGGGGCGGAGCTTGTCAAGCGCGGGCTGTCATTCGATTCATTTTTCTACCATCCGCAAATTCCCGAGCTGACCGAATTCGCCCGGGCGCTGCCGGATCTGACCATCATTATGGATCATTTCGGCGGGCCAATGGGCATTGGCCCCTATGAGGGCAAGAAGGCCGAGATTTTCGCACAGTGGAAAAAGGACATGGCCGAACTGGCGAAATGCCCGAACGTAAATGTGAAAATCGGCGGCATCAATATGCCGATGAACGGTTTTGGCTGGCACAAAAAAGCCCTGCCGCCAACCTCGGAAGAACTGGCGGCAGCCACCCGCGACTATTATCTGCACACAATCGATGTCTTTGGGCCTGCGCGCTGCATGTTCGAAAGCAATTTTCCGGTGGATAAACGGTCTTGCTCGTACGGTGTATTGTGGAATGCGTTCAAGCGAATCGCGTCGGGGTTCTCCGCAAGCGATAAAGCGGCGCTGTTTGCGGGCTGCGCCAGCCGTGTCTACCGGATTGAGTAAATAGGCAGACATGGGAAATTTATTGCAGATATTAGTACCCGTTTCCATCGCTCTGGTTTTTATTGTGCTCTGCATCGGTATAGCGGCCATGTTCCGGGGCGGCGAATTCAACCGCAACTGGAGCAACAAACTGATGCGCCTGCGCGTGGCGATGCAGTTCGTGGCAATTTTGATCATTATGGGCGCGGTTTATTTTGCAGGAAGCTGAATGGTAAAACTGAATAAGATCTATACCCGCACTGGTGACAAGGGCGACACCGGGCTGGGCGATGGCAGGCGGGTGCGCAAATATGACATCCGCGTGGCCGCCTATGGCACAGTGGACGAAACCAATGCGGCCGTCGGTCTGGCCCGGCTGCATACCCGGGATGAAACGGACGCGTCCCTGGGGCGTATCCAGAACGACCTGTTCGATCTTGGCGCCGATCTGTGCACCCCTGCATCGCCTGAGGAAAAACCCGGTGAGGCGCTGCGCATCGCAGATGCGCAGGTTGACCGGCTGGAACGTGAAATTGACGCTCTGAATGCCCGCCTAAGCCCGTTGAATTCCTTTATATTGCCGGGAGGTAGCCCCGCCGCCGCCTATCTGCACCTGGCGCGCACCATCAGCCGGCGGGCCGAACGGCTGATGGTCAAACTGGCGGAGAGCGAAAATGTTAACCCGGCAGCGCTACGTTATATCAACCGGCTGTCGGATTTTCTGTTTGTCATCGGCCGGCATGTGAACAATGACGGCGAGACGGACATTTTATGGCAGCCCGGACAAAACCGGTAATTGCATTTTTTACCTAAAATCATGGCTTCAAACGTTACGATTCGTTGACAGCGGCGGCCCCGAATACTAGTTTTCGCACCTGCGAGATGATCGGACGTCCTAAAACCGTGATCAAGCTGAAATTTTTTTGATTTGGAGAGCGTCGCAATGAAGGTTCTGGTGCCCGTCAAACGGGTAATTGATTATAATGTGAAAGCGCGGGTAAAGGCTGATGGCTCCGGCGTTGATCTGGCAAATGTTAAAATGTCGATGAATCCGTTTGACGAAATCAGTGTCGAACAGGCCGTACGCATGAAAGAGGCCGGAACCGCGACCGAGGTGATTATAGCCTCTATCGGCCCGGCGGCAGCCCAGGAAACCATCCGCACCGCGCTGGCCATGGGCGGAGACCGTGGCATTCTGGTGAAAACCGATCAGACCGTCGAACCTCTTGCAGTAGCCAAAATTCTCAAGGCAATCACCGAGCAGGAGGGCGCCGATATCGTCATTCTTGGCAAACAGGCGATTGACGATGACAGCAATCAGACCGGGCAAATGCTGGCGGCATTGCTTGGCCGCTCGCAGGCAACCTTTGCCAGCGAAGTAAAAATAGACGGCGACAAAGCTGAAGTTACCCGCGAAGTTGATGGCGGCCTGCAAACCATCCGCGTGCAGTTGCCGACTGTAATCACCGTCGATCTGCGTTTGAACGAGCCGCGCTATGCGTCGCTGCCAAATATCATGAAAGCCCGCAAGAAGCCCATTGATGAAAAAACACCGGAAGATTTTGGCGTTGACATCACACCACGCCTGAAAGTTTTGAAAACCACCGAACCGCCGACGCGCGCCGCGGGGGTTAAAGTAGAATCCGTACAAGAGCTTGTCGCCAAGCTGCGCAATGAAGCGGGAGTTATATAATTATGGGTACGCTTGTCGTTGCCGATCACGATAATACTAACCTGTCTGACGCCACCGCCAAGGTGGTCAGCGCCGCCAAACAGTTGGGCGGAGATGTGCATATACTGGTTGCCGGGCAAAATTGTGGCTCTGTCGCGGACGCCAGCGCAAAGCTGGATGGCGTCACCAAGGTTCTGCTCGCTGACGACGCGATCTATTCTGCGCGCCTGGCGGAAAATGTAGCGGAACTGGTTGTTGGTCTAATGGGCGATTACGATGCGGTGTTGAGCAGCGCCACCACCATGTCAAAAAACTTCATGCCGCGCGTGGCGGCCCTGATGGACGTGGCGCAGATTTCTGAAATCGTGAAAGTCGAAGCCCCGGATACGTTTGTCCGCCCGATCTATGCCGGCAATGCGATGCAAACCGTACAATCATCGGATGCCAAAAAGGTCATCACGGTGCGCACAACGACGTTCCAGGCCGTGGGTCAGGGCGGCAGCGCGGCGGTCGAGAAGATTGCCGCGGCCAAAGATCCCGGGCTGTCTGAATATGTTGGCGACCGCCTGTCGGAATCCGCGCGGCCACAGCTCACGTCTGCCAAGATCATCATCTCTGGCGGGCGCGGCATGCAGTCCGGCGATAATTTCAAACTAGTCGAGGCGGTTGCAGACAAACTGAAGGCTGCGGTCGGCGCATCGCGCGCCGCCGTTGACGCGGGTTATGCGGCGAATGACATGCAGGTTGGGCAAACCGGCAAGGTCGTGGCGCCGGAGCTGTATATTGCCGTCGGCATTTCAGGCGCCATTCAGCATCTGGCCGGTATGAAAGATTCGAAAGTAATTGTCGCCATCAACAAGGATGAAGAGGCGCCGATTTTCCAGGTGTCGGATTATGGTCTGGTGGCCGATCTGTTCAAGGCATTGCCGGAACTGGAAGCAGAATTAACAAAGCTCGGCCTGTAAGAGCCGGGATACCGCAGTCAGGAAACGTAACAGGGATTGGACCTGGTTCAACAAAGGATAATCCCAAAATGGCGACGATAAACAAGGTTGGCGTAATTGGCGCAGGTCAAATGGGCAACGGCATCGCGCATGTGTGCGCTGCCGCCGGTTTTGACGTACTGCTTGAGGACATCAACAAGGAGGCGCTGGATAAGGCGCTGGCGACCATATCCTTTAATATGTCCCGTCAGATCCAACGCGGTCTGATGACGGATGAAGCCAAGCAGGCCGCAATGGCGCGCATCACCCCTGTCGCCGACCTGGACCGTTTCAAGGAAGTCGACCTGGTCATCGAAGCGGCGGCGGAAAAAGAAGACATCAAACGCAGCATCTTTACCCGGCTGTGTCCGATGTTGCGGCCCGATGCGATTATCGCCTCCAACACATCCTCGATCTCCATTACGCGTCTTGCATCCTCGACTGACCGGCCGGAGCAATTTATCGGCCTGCACTTTATGAATCCAGTGCCGGTTATGAAGCTGGTGGAGTTGATCCGTGGCATTGCGACCGGCGAGGAAACCTTCAATCTGGCGCGCGAATTCACCCAAAGGCTTGGAAAGACGACGGCGAACGCCGAAGACTTTCCGGCGTTCATGGTCAATCGCATTCTGATGCCCATGATCAATGAGGCAGTGTATACGCTGTATGAGGGCGTCGGCAATGTGGAGGCGATTGACATCGCCATGCGGCTTGGGGCCAATCACCCGATGGGTCCGCTGCAACTGGCGGATTTTATCGGCCTTGACACCTGCCTTTCGGTGATGCAGGTGCTGTATGAAGGGCTGGCGGATACTAAATACCGCCCCTGCCCTCTGCTGGTGAAATATGTCGAGGCTGGCTGGCTGGGTCAGAAATCCCAGCGCGGCTTTTACGATTATCGCGGCGAGACCCCCGTTCCGACGCGGTAAATTCTACCGGAGACATGCCGTGCGAATTGGCGTGCTGGATCATGTATCTATCGCTGTCAGCGACCTTGCCCGGTCATGCGCATTCTATGACGCAGTATTAGGGGCGCTGAACCTGCATAGAACCGTTAGCGGCGATAATGTCGCAGGATATGGAACCGATCCCGATCTGCCCTGCAGCTTGTGGATACACGAGCGCAATGGCCCTAATGCTGCAAAGCCGGGATTGGGGATGCACATAAGTTTCAGCGCTCTAAATCGTGAACAAGTGCATGCGTTTCATGCTGCAGCGCTGGCCCATGGCGGCCGGGATGCGGGACCGCCAGGCGCACGGTCGCACTATTCATCCGGCTTTTACGGCGCGTTTGCATTCGATCCGGATGAAACCAAGATAGAAGCGGTGGTTCGCGAAGACCTGCGATAAACCCGCAATACGCTTAACCGTTGCCCAGTAAGCAAAAAAAACCCATGTTTGCACATGGGCCGTATAGTTCTGATCACTCAGAGTCCGAGGCATGGACCAAGAGGCGTGTCCTTCAATTCGAAAGAGGGGGACCTTCAAGCCGAAGTCACAATAAAGAGATGGTGACACCCGGCCCATTCGGCAAGTGACCACCGTCACATTTTATATCACCCTGCATGAGCATCGCCGATGGTTAGTGCCGGAAATGCCTCATCGCAGTAAACACCATGGCAAGACCCGCAGTATCGGCAGCCGCAATAACCTCCGCGTCACGGATCGAGCCACCTGGCTGAATAACGGCGGTGGCGCCCGCTTCGGCAGCCGCCAACAGCCCATCGGCAAAGGGAAAAAAGGCGTCCGAAGCCACAACGCATCCGCGGGTGCGGGGCGCGCTCAGCCCCTCAGCAGCGGCCACATCCTCGGCCTTGCGCGCGGCGATGCGCGCACTGTCCAGGCGGTTCATCTGTCCGGCGCCTATACCGACGGTGGCGCCGTCCTTTACGTAGACAATGGCGTTCGACTTGACATGCTTACAGACCTTGAAGGCGAACAGCATGTCGGCCAGTTCCTGCGCGCCGGGTGCGCGTTTGCTGACGACCTGCAAATCGGCGGCGGCAACCGCCCCATTATCACGGCCCTGCAGCAGATATCCGCCGGAAACGGATTTAATCATACGCCCAGGCGCGTTCGGGTCGGGCAGACCGCCAGTTAACAACAGACGCAGATTTTTCTTCGCCGCAATGATTTCGCGCGCCGCCGGATCCGCATCCGGCGCGATAATCACTTCGGTAAAAATTTTTACCATTTCTTCGGCGGCAGCGGCGTCCAGGGGCCGATTGCAGGCGATAATGCCGCCAAAAGCGCTTACCGGATCGCAGGCCAGCGCGCGCAGATAGGCGCCATGCAAATCCGCACCCATTGCGACGCCGCACGGATTGGCGTGTTTGATAATCGCCACTGCCGGAACGTCAAATTCCGCCACCAGCTCAAATGCCGCGTCGGTATCGTTCAGATTATTGTAGGAAAGCTCCTTACCCTGAATCTGCATGGCGGTGGCAACACCTGGACGCTTTTCGCCACTGACATAAAACGCCGCACTCTGGTGCGGGTTTTCGCCATAACGCAGGGTCTGCTGCAGCGTCGCACCAATGGCCATGCGGGCGGGAAATTCATCGCCAATTTGCCCGGCAAACCAGCCACTGATCGCCGAATCATAGGTGGCGGTGTGTGCGAACGCCTTTGCCGCCTGCCGTTTGCGCAGATCAAGGCTCGTGGCGCCCTGGTGGGACGACATTTCAGCCAGGATGGCTGCGTAATCTTCTGCATCCGTCGCGATCGTGACATAGGCATGGTTCTTCGCCGCCGAGCGGATCATCGCCGGACCGCCAATGTCGATATTCTCGATACATTCCACGAAGCCCGCACCCGCCGCCACCGTCGCTGCGAACGGGTACAGGTTCACCACCAGCAAATCGATGGCGCCGATGCCGTGCTGCCGCATCGCGCCAACATGTTCGGCGTCTTCGCGCAACGCCAGCAGGCCGCCATGTATTCTGGGATGCAGGGTTTTGACCCGGCCGTCCATCATCTCCGGAAAGCCGGTAAATTCCGATACATCGCGCACCGGCACCCGAGCGTCACGCAAGGCCTTTGCCGTGCCGCCGGTAGACAGGATTTCAATCCCGTATCGCGCCAGGGCCGTGGCGAATTCAATCAGCCCGGTCTTGTCGGAAACGGAAATAAGCGCGCGTTTAATGGGGATAAATGTCATGATAATTGGGGGCATAGCATGATTCACTGCACTGCGGCAACGAAAGAGGCGGCAGCGCGCACGATCAGCCAAAGGCCAAGCAGGCCAAGTGCTGGAAGCCCCAATTTACCCAACGAAACCGGGGTCCGCGCCCAGTAAATCGCACACCCTGTTCCTGCGGCGGCGGCTATAAAACTGGCTGAAAACGCCAAAGCCTGAACAGGCTGCAAGATCGGATATGTCGCGGCCATCGCCCAGGCGAGGCCCGCCAGAACAAACAGGCCCCAGCGCACCCACGCACCCAATACGGAGACGCTCAGCAGCCAATGGGTGAGGATCAGCAACGCACTGACGCCAATCAGCAGCATCATGGAGCTGGCCAGCGCCGCGCGCCCCGCCGTCAGGGCAATCAATTGCCAGAAGATAAGTACGCTGGCCAGCGCGGCCAGGCCTGGCTCTTGTTGCAGCCGGATGGCGATCCGCGCCAGGGCGAATGAGAGGGGGCCGCCCATAAGCAGGATCAGGAGGATCAGGAGCAGAGTGCTCATGCCGTTGGCCGCGCATATAGCGCCAGATTCGCCGAAACAAACCGCGCCACTGAATATTCCTTCACCGCAAGATCACGGCCCCTGATTCCCATGGACGCCCGCCGGTCCGGTGCACACAGCAATTGTTCGATGGCGCTGGCAAGCGCAGGCGCGTCAGCGGGCGGGATCAACACTGCCGTGTCGCCTGCCCGCACCGCGTCCCGGCACCCTGGCACATCACTGGTTATGACGGGCAGACCGGTTGCCGCCGCCTCGATCAGCGT
>JAUSQH010000121.1 GCA_030652895.1 Alphaproteobacteria bacterium | reverse complement strand
GTGACGATGGCTTCCAGCACCGTATCGATGCCCACGCCGGTCTTGGCTGAAATTTCCAAAGCATCCGACGCGTCAATGCCGATCACATCCTCGATCTGCTGGCGGATGCGTTCGGGTTCGGCTGCGGGCAGGTCGATCTTGTTCAGCACGGGAACGATTTCGTGATTGTTTTCCATCGCCTTGTAGACATTGGCAAGCGTCTGAGCCTCGACGCCCTGGCTGGCGTCCACCACCAGCAGCGAGCCTTCGCAGGCGGCAAGCGAGCGGCTGACCTCATAGGCGAAATCCACATGCCCGGGCGTGTCCATCAGGTTCAGCACATAGGTCTCGCCGTCTTTGGCCTTATAGTTCAGACGCACGGTCTGGGCCTTGATGGTAATACCGCGCTCGCGCTCCAATTCCATATTGTCGAGCACCTGCTCCTTCATATCGCGCACAGCAAGGCCGCCACACATCTGGATCAGCCGGTCCGCCAACGTGGACTTACCGTGGTCAATGTGGGCAATGATGGAAAAATTTCGGATATGCGATAATTGGGTCATGGGTGCGGGCTTTTAGCACTCTATGGGGCTGGGGCCAAGGGGTGTTCGGGCGTTGGCCAAACATAAACGCCGTGCGATTTCGCTGATGGGCGAGTTACGCGGTTCATTTGCAGATAGTAAATTTCAAACTGGCCCGCAACCCTCGCGGGGGGCTCAAAATGTTCCGGGCTTGATCTTGGCTTGCACGCTTGCGTATGTCCATGTATAAACCGGCGCCTACCATTAATTACAGCCTGTTCCGTGGGGCCAGCCCCCCTGACAGCGCTGATCGGAGCCAGCCCATGAAAAAGGACATTCACCCCGATTACCATCACATTACAGTCGTGATGACAGACGGCACCCGCTATCAGACGCGGACTACCTGGGGTAGCGCCGGGGATGAGCTAAAGCTGGATATTGATCCGACGACCCATCCGGCCTGGACCGGCGGCACGTCGCGTCTGGTGGATGCGGGCGGCCGTGTTGGCCGGTTTAACAAGAAATTCGGCAATTTCGGGCTCGGGTCAGGCTAATCAAGCAGTCTGGAAAACAACGGGGCAATCAGCGCCGGCAGTTTTTCTGCGGGATAGCGCAGCGGGTCAATGACCCCGCGCATGCCTAGGCCGATGATCTGATTGACCAGCATATCCGCCAGTTGCGGCGGATATGCTTTTGATGATATCCGGCCGTCACGCTGCGCCTCGCGAAGCCCCTGCACGAGTATTTGCCGTAACCGGGCAGGGAATGCCGCATGCGCCACGCCCAGTTCCTGCGCGCTGGGCAGTTCCCCTATGAACGCCAGCCAGACACGCCAGGCCGACAGCCTTTCCGGCGTTACCGGCAGGGCGGCGTGCACCGTGGCCTCAATCCGCGCCATTCCGGTGCTGTTCGCAGCTCCATTTGTGATGTTGTCGCACAGCAACGCGGCCGCCTGTTCCAGCGCCGCCAGCATCAGGGCGTGCTTTTCCGGGTAATAACGCGTGACAAGACCCGTGGTGGCGCCCATTTCCGCAGCAATGGTGCGCAGACTGGCCGCCGTCAGGCCGTCGCGGCAAATTACCCGCCAGGCCGCCGCAATGACCTTTTGGCGGGGATCCGCATCACGATCGCCTGCTGTGCGATTATTTATCTCCGGGTTATCCATTGCCAGCCTGACCGGCATAATTCCTGACATGTCGTTTCGGCAGAATCAGATTACGCAAAATAACGATCGTTGTCTACCTAATAACGAACGTTATTTAGTAACGATCGTTATTGAGCGGGCGGCGCGCAGTGTGCGCTTGCGGCCTGTCGATAGCGATCGTTATATTGTTTGGAAATCCGGGGGAAATCCGGGGGAAATCAGTGAACAAGACGCAGCTTGAAAGGTTTCGCTGCGGGGTCAAGTGCGTTGAACGGGATACGGAAATAGGAGGTCCCATTACTATCGGGCGGGGGTGCGGCGCCCCCGGCCATATTGAATTGCAGGGCCTGAAAATAATGATCGGGTTTCGAGAGACCCCGGTCACGCCGTGTGCGGTAGGCGACAAAATCTGCCTCCTGCACGTCGTGCTTGATGTGCATGTTTTTCTCAAGCTGTAGGGCGATGGTGGTTTCCCAGGCGGGCGAGCGGCCTTTATGTTCCGGATCATGGCCCGGAAAGACGCGGGTTTCCGGCGGCAGGCCGTACAGGGACCGGATGGAGCGGTACATCTCGCCCGCATCACCGCCAGGCAGATCGGCGCGCGCCGTACCATTGTCCGGCATCAGCAGTGTATCGCCCACAAAGGCGGTATCGCCCACCAGAAAGCTCATACAGGACCCGCTATGCCCCGGCATGGCATAGGCGCGCGCCGGAATATCTCCAATAGTGAACGATGCGCCATTCTCCAGCAGCCGGTCGAACTGGCTGCCGTCGCAGGCAAAGTCCGGAATATTGAAGATACGCGCCAGCTCCGTCTGCACGCCGCAGACCCCTGTTCCAATGGCTATCTGCCCCCCCAAAGCCGCACGCACGTGGCGGGCGGCGGAAAGATGATCTTCGTGCAAATGGGTTTCCAGAATCCAGTCAACAACCAGACGTTCCTGTTTGACGTGTTCAATAATGGCGTCGACCGGACCGGTGTCGGTCAGGCAGCCCCCGGCGTCAAAATCCAGCACCGGATCAATCACCGCCGCGCGCTTGGCCTTGTGATCGGCGACCACATAGCTGACCGTCTTGCTTGG
>JAUSQH010000103.1 GCA_030652895.1 Alphaproteobacteria bacterium | reverse complement strand
CCCTGGACCACGGCCACGGCGATCAGCGCCAACGCCAGCGCCGCGCCGATGGCGCCCAGCCAGCTGGTACGCCAGCGGCGGATACTGGCGATGCCGGGCGTCACAAGACCTCGATCGAACGCAGCTGCCAGGCCGAGCGGCTGAAGTAGACGGCGCTGCGCAACTCGGGCTGCGCATCGAAGGGGTAGACGATGAACAGCGGCCCTTTGTCGCGCACCGGCATCGGCTTGTCGTCGAGCAGCCGGGCGACGATGACGTCGACGCGGCGGGCGTCGTCGAAAGGGATGTCGACGCTGTAATCGTTGAGCGCCCGCGCCCGCAACAGCGTGCCCTGGGAGGCGGCGGCGCCGAGCACGTCGCGCAGCAGCGGTCCGCTGAACTTGCGTGCCTGCGCGTACCAGGGCGTGCGCGTCGTGAAACTGGTTTGCGGCAGTTTCTCCAGCATCGCCATGTCGAAATCGGCCTGCGCGCCGCGGTTGGCGATGCGCACGCGCCCGCTCAGCGTCAGCACCACCGGGCCGGCCGGCGGCGCCAGCGCCAGCGCCGACGCCGGCCACAGGCCGATGCCGGCGGCAGCGACGACGAGGCGGCGACGCGTCGTGCCGCGGCCGTCCAGTAGCGCTCGCAAAGGCGTTGGGGGCATGGTCAGGGGTGCCGGCTGAAGTGGGGGAATTCTAGTGGCGCCGGCGCGGCCGGCCGGCGCGCTGCCCCGGGGCCGGCTCAGGACGCGTCGCCGCCCTGCATCATTTCTGTCAGCGTCAGGCCGGTGAGTCGGCGCGCGCCGCGCGCCAGCCAGAACATCAAGCCCATCATCATCAGCATCGACGGCACGGCGATCACCGGGTAGCTCATCAGCGTCATGCGGCCGAGTTCCTGGTTGAAGGCCTCGGTGCCGGCCGGGCTGGTGACCATCCAGCGCGCCAGCACGTAGTTCATGAACGACGAAAAGAAAAAGGTGCCTGCCAGCAGCAGCGTGCCGGTGCGCAGGCGCAGCTCGAAGGCCACCGTGCTGTGGCGCTCGAGCAAGGCCTTGTGGATGCGCTCGACGTCGAACAAGGTCGGGTTGAAGACCAGGGTGCGGATCAGCGGGTAGCGGGTCCAGTTCGACACCAGCACGGCGAGCCCGATCAGCCCTGGCACGGCGGCTTCCTTGACCGCCAGCCACTGGGCGTCGAGCTTGAGCAGGCCGATGCCGCCGGTCAGCAGCGTGCTGACGATGCCCAGCACCGCCAGCCAGTTCAGCTTGCGGCGCTGAACGGCGTCCCACAGCCCCCAGCCGAGCGGAAAGGCCAGCGCCAGCAGCAGGGCGCGCACGCTGCCCAGGTCTTGCTCGCCGCTGAATTTCATCA
>JAUSQH010000098.1 GCA_030652895.1 Alphaproteobacteria bacterium | reverse complement strand
CGGCGTCGAGGTGCCGTGCGCATTGATATAGTTGACCGGGCCATCGACTGTCGCCAGCGCCATGCGCATACAACGCACCCCCCCTTCCCCCGAGGGCTGCACCATGTCGACGCCGTCGGAGGTTGCGCCATAGCCGGTTAGCTCGCCATAGATCTTGGCCCCGCGCGCCTTGGCATGTTCCAGTTCCTCAAGCACCAGACATCCGCCGCCGCCGGAAATCACAAAGCCGTCGCGATTGGCGTCATAGGCGCGCGACGCTTTTTCAGGGGTGTCATTATATTTGCTGGACAGCGCCCCCATGGCGTCGAACAGCACCGTCAATGTCCAATCCAGTTCCTCTCCGCCGCCTGCAAACATGATGTCCTGCTTGCCATACTGAATTTGTTCCGCCGCGGCGCCAATGCAGTGGGCGCTGGTCGAACAGGCCGACGAGATCGTATAGTTCAGCCCCTTGATGCGAAAAGCTGTCGAAAGATTGGCTGAGGTGCTGCTGGACATATTGCGCGGGACCATGAACGGACCAACTTTTTTCGGCCCCTTCTCACGCGCCGTATCGCAGGCCAGCAAAATATTATGGGTCGAGGGGCCACCAGAGCCGACAATTATACCCGTGCGCTCATGCGATACCTCGCCCGGGGTAAGCCCCGCATCACGGATCGCCTGATCCATGGAAATATAGGCGTAGGCCGCCGCATCCCCCATGAAACGCTTGAGCTTGCGGTCAATGACTTCTTCCGGATCAATTTTCAGCGTACCCGCGACATGACTGCGAAACCCCATTTCGCGATAGGTTTCGCACAATTCGATGCCGGAGCGGCCTTCGCGCAGACTGGCCAGCACCTGCTGACTATCATTGCCAATGCTGGATACGATGCCCATGCCCGTAACCACGACACGTCTCATAAGGTCCTCCCTTCGCGCATTTACGGCGCTTCGCCTGCTTTGACCAGCCCCACTTTTAAATCTTCTGCACGGCAGGTCTCCATGCCATCCACACTGATACTGCCGTCCGCAACCCCCATGACCAGCCTGCGGTTGATGACGCGCTTCAGATCCAACCGATAGGTTAGCAGTTTATGCTTCGGTTCGACCATGCCGGTAAGCTTTACCTCGCCTACCCCCACGGCCCGTCCGCGGCCCTGTCCGCCAAGCCATCCAAGAAAGAACCCCACCAACTGCCACAGGGCGTCAAGCCCAAGACACCCGGGCATGACCGGGTCGCCTTCAAAGTGGCAGGGGAAAAACCATAAATCCGGACGGATGTCGAGCTCGGCCACGATTTCACCCTTGCCATGCGCGCCCCCCGTATCGGAAATCCGGGTAATGCGGTCAAACATCAGCATGGGCGGCAGCGGCAATTGCGCGTTACCGGGGCCAAACATCTGGCCATGGCCACAGCGCAGCAAATCTTCATAATCCAGTTTCGCCGGTTTATTCGGCATCAGTCATCCCTTCAGGACGGAGTCCATTTTTTTCGTGATCTGGGGTAACATATCGTAACAATCCGCGAAAGCGGTTTACGCATTATTCCTCTTTCCGGGCCAGCGCGATGGCGGCGGGGAAGTCATCCGTAAACCGCAATCGCACGGAAACAGTATAAAGCCCCATCCGTTCCAGCACCTGGCGCGGCTGCGGCAGAATGCCCGTCACAATAACGCCCGTTCCATGCGCCTCACAGCGGCGCAGAAACTCTCCCAAAGCACCCACCCCCGACGCATCTATCATGGGAACATCACGCATTCTCAGGATTATAATCCTTGGCCAGGGTCCGAAAATCGCGTCGAGTATATCGCCAAGCCGCGCCGCGTTACCGAAAAAAAGCGGCCCGCGCAGACGGTACACCTCAACGCCTTCAGGCAGCGTATCGCGCTGTGTGTAGCCGCCATTAGGCAACCGGGTGAGGTCATCCATATCTCCCTCCAGCAGCTTAATCCCATGTTGCAGCGCGTCGACCTGCGACATGCGGTGCATGAACAACACCGCCGCCAGAACCACCCCCACCTCGATCGCCACGGTGAGATCGACCATCACCGTAAGTCCAAAGGTCAGCAGCAACACGAACTGATCGCCGCGCGGCGCACGCATCAGGGCACGGAACTTATCCACCTCGCTCATATTCCAGGCGACAACGACCAGAATTGCCGCCAGCGACGCCATGGGAATAAATGCCGCCAGCGGCGACAGCAGCAGGATAAACAGGAGCAAAAACAGCGCATGAATTATCCCAGCAAGGGGCGACCGCGCACCGGACCGGATATTGGTGGCGGTGCGCGCAATGGCCCCCGTGGCCGGCATGCCGCCAAACAGCGCCGAGGCAATATTGGCGCCCCCCTGCGCCACCAGTTCGCAATTCGAGCGATGCCGCCGCCCGGTCATGCCGTCCGCCACCATGGCCGAGAGCAGACTTTCAACGCCTGCCAGAAACGCTATGGTAAAGGCGCTGGGCAGCAGCTCCTGTAATCGCACAACCGTGATTTCCGGCCAGTGCGGCATCGGCAGGCTGCTGGGGATGCCGCCAAAGCGGGAGCCTATCGTATCGACCGGGAAATTCAGCAGATACACGAGCAGCGAGGCCGCAATAACGGCGATCAGAAAGCCAGGCCATTTTGGCGCCAGACGCCGCAGCGCGATGATCACTCCAAGCGCGCCAAACGCCACCCCCGCCGCCCACAGGTTTACGCTGCCGCGCGCGTCCCAGAACGCCTCCCATTTGGCAACAAATTCGGCTGGTAAATTAGCCAGCGAAAGCCCGAAAAGATCGCCGATCTGGCTGGAAAAAATTATCACCGCAATACCAGACGTGAACCCGGTGACGACCGGGTCGGGGATATATTTAATCCAGTCGCCAAAACGGGCAATGCCCGCAACTAGCAGCATGGCGCCCGCCATCAGGGTGGCCAGCACCAACCCATCATAGCCATGCGCATGAATGACGTTGAACACCACGACCACAAACGCGCCAGTCGGCCCGCCAATCTGAAACCGGCTACCGCCCAGTGCGGAAATCAAGAACCCCGCCACGATCGCGGTAATCAAACCCTTGTCCGGGGTTGTGCCAGAAGCGATCGCCAGCGCCATGGCCAACGGCAAAGCCACAATCGCGACGGTCAGCCCGGCCACGGCGTCATCGCGAAAATCCCGCGCGCGATAGCCTTCGCGCAGCACCGTGTACAGCTTCGGCACAAACAGATGCCATGCGGGTGCGGCGGGAGAAGCCGTAGGTGGGTGGGGATGATTATCCATGTAGTTAACTATATCAGATGGACCGCAAGCGGCGGTAAAAATTAACTAATTTTGACACTTCAGAAGTAACCAACCTTAGGACTCGGTTAATACTCTCTAATTAAAATTAAGTATCCGGTGCATTGTGAACCTTGAGGATTGAGCATGAGTTGGACACGCGGCCGAAACGTGACCTCCTGGCTTTTTGCCAGTGGCATTGGGCTGCTGTTTGTTCTGGCCGTTGCAGCGCTTGTAATTAGTCTGAAAGTTTTGCATGCGGACGAGGAGGCGGTTGAACAGCGCACAATAAGTTTGGGCCTTGAGACTGTTTTCCTGTCACTCGTGGCGGCGCAAAACTCTGTTCGCGGATATATCGTCACTAATAATCCAAATTTTTTGGCACCCTATCATGCCGAACTTGAGAAAATCAGAATTCTGCAGAGAGATTTTGATGAATATTGGATACTTTCAAAAGAGGAATTAGATACTCTAAAAACTCAGATCGCTGAACATCAAAAGGTATTGGACAGCCAAATCGCATTGACAAACAGCGCTGGCGCCAAAGCAGCAATAATGCTTGTAAACGGCGCCGGCGACAGAGTACGCCAAATTCAAATTTCAGTCCGCGATTTGTTAGTGAAGGTGACCAAAGAATCTGATTTTATACAGTCAAGATGGAAATCTAAGAGTGTAGCTTTACTGCCTTTTATTATTATTTCGCTGCTAGTTTCCGCCTGTTTGTCGTTGGCGCAATTCATCCTGTTCCGCCGTGAAATTTCTCTTCAGCAGACAGCTGAGGCAGCCCTGCAAGCTCAGAGACAAAGTATTGAAATTTCCTCGCGCTTTTCCGAGACACTGCAGGCCGCCAAATCGCGGGACGAATGCTACGAGATAATTCAAAGCTATGGCGACACCATTTTCCAGGGGAATGGAGGCGTTCTTTACGTCTACAATAATTCGAGAGATCAGCTCGAACTTGCGACACGTTGGGGCGGGAAGGAGGACGACCCGGTCGTGGAACATTTCGGTCCAGATGAATGTTGGGCGTTGCGGCGCGGGCGCTTGTATACAGGTTCAGAGGTAGAAGGCCAAACTGACTGCGGCCATCACCTGAACGATCATCCTCGCAATTATATTTGCCTTCCGATTACGGCGTGCGGGCAAACTTCAGGCCTATTATATCTGTTTACGGAAAATTCTGAGCATGGCGTTCTTGATACGCTCACAGAACAAGCCATTATGTTTACCGATCACCTTTCCCTGGCGCTGATGAATCTCCAGTTGAGCGAAAGTCTCCGGAATCAAGCCATTCGAGACAGTCTGACTGGATTGTTTAACCGGCGGATTCTGGATGAGATCCTCATTCGTGAATTCGCCCTTGCGGATCGTAATAAATACCACATCTCATTCATGATGCTGGATATTGATCATTTCAAGAAGTTCAACGATACCCATGGCCACGGCTTCGGCGATCAGGTGATACAAAAAGTTGCGGAGCTCATCTCTTCCATGGCGCGGCAATCGGATACAGTTTGCCGCTATGGCGGAGAAGAGTTCCTTATCATTTTCGCAAATTGCGATCCTGAACAAGCGGTGGTCAAGGCGGAGAAAATACGGCTTGCTGTTAACGCCCTTGAACTGGACGATACCGGTTCTGACAGCGTCTCCATATCCGTATCTATTGGAATTGCCTGTTATCCGGATAGCGCAGACAATAAGACGGATGTAATCAAACTTGCCGACGAGGCCTTGTATCGGGCCAA
>JAUSQH010000093.1 GCA_030652895.1 Alphaproteobacteria bacterium | reverse complement strand
CAACTCGACGCACTCATCGCATATGAATACTGTCGGACCTGCAATCAGCTTGCGCACTTCATGCTGGCTCTTGCCACAGAACGAGCAATAGAGCGTATTCTTTGAATCGCTACCGCCGCCGCTGACCTTGCTCATCTGGAGACTCCGTCTGCTATTGTGTTTCACACCCACCGGACTAAACAGCAGGAGGAATACTCATTTCCTATTTTGCCTCAAAACCCTGGCTGAGAGCAAGAGGCTCGGGCATTACCCCGGTCCGCCGCGAATCTCATGCCCGATTCTGACGTCTCAAGAAGTTATTCGAGCATGTTAGCCCATATAATTTCAAGATTTCATTAATATAGGGACTTTATGTCCACTATGCACCCTCTTCAGCGGCAGGGCGCTTCTCGACGACCTTGTCGATTATTCCAAATTCCTTGGCCTTTTCCGCAGTCATGAAATTATCACGCTCCAGGGCCGCTTCAACCCGCTCAACCGGCAGCCCGGTATGCTTGGCGTAAATCAGATTAAGTCTATGTTTCAAGGCCCGGATTTCCTCCGCATGCAGGAGAATATCCGACGACTGCCCCTGAAACCCTCCTGAGTGCTGATCTAACATGATGCGGGCATTTGGCAGCGCAAAACGCGAATCCTTTTCCCCCGCAGTCAATAATAGCGAACCCATGGACGCGGCCTGGCCAACGCATAAGGTGGAAACGGCTGGGCGGATATATTGCATCGTATCATAGATGCCCAGGCCGGAAGTCACCACTCCGCCTGGAGAATTGATATACATGAAGATTTCTTTTTTTGGATTCTCCGCTTCCAGAAACAGCAGCTGCGCGGTTACCAGCGTCGCCATGTGATCCTCGATCGGGCCGGTAATAAAAATGATCCGCTCCTTGAGCAGGCGCGAAAAAATATCATAGGCGCGTTCGCCGCGGCTGGTTTGTTCCACCACCATCGGAACAAGGTTCATATAGGTATCGACTGGATCTCGCATGGTTTGTTGTCCTGAGCTTGTGCTGACAAAGAGTAAGGCGTGCTGCCAACGTTAAGGTCTAGTCTTCGTCGTCTGGTTCCTTGAACAGTTCTTCCCTGCTGACCGGCGCATCCGTCACCTGAGCCAGCTCCAGAATAAAGTCAACGACCTTGTCCTCGTAAAGCGGTGCGCGCAGGGACGCCAGCGCCTGAGGGTTTTTCTGATAATATTCGAACAGCAATTTTTCCTGGCCCGGAAACTGCGACGCCTGACGGAAAAGCGCGTCGCGCATCGCGTCTTCCGACACGGTGATATTGTTGCGCTGGCCAATTTCCGCCAGCAATAAACCCAACCGCACCCGGCGGTCGGCAATCACGCGGTACTCTGTGCGGAGTTCCTCTTCGGATTTATCCTGATCCGCCATGGTTTGTCCGCGCCGTTGAAGTTCCTGTTGAAACTGTTGCCAGATTTGATCTTCTTCCCCAGCCAGCATTCCGGGCGGCACTTCAAAGGCATGCGCTTTGTCCAGTGTGTCCAGCAACGCGCGCTTCAACCGTGACCGGCTGACATTTTTGTAATCGGTTGTAATGCGTTCCAGCATCGCCTCACGCAGTTTTTCGAGATTTTCCATGCCAAGCTTTTCGGCAAAGGCGTCATCAATGGTGATCGCCTCCGGTGCGCGAATCTGATGCACCTTCACATCGAAGACCGCGTTCTTGCCCGCCAGATGTGTCGCGCCATACTCCTCCGGGAACGTAACATTGATCTGCTTTTCGTCGCCCTTTTTGGCGCCAACCAGTTGCTCCTCAAAGCCCGGAATGAACATTTTCTGTCCAATCTGAACACTGACATTCTCCGACTTGCCGCCTTCGAAAGGCACGTCATCAATCTTGCCATCGTAATCGATAACCACAACATCACCATCTTCCGCACCGGCGTCATCGGCCTTGTCGGTAAAGGCGCGTTGTTGCTCCGCCAGCCTTTGGACAGCTTCATCCGCCTCGTCAGGCGTGACTTCGCACACTGGGC
Source organism: Alphaproteobacteria bacterium (assembly GCA_030652895.1). Taxonomy (GTDB): domain Bacteria; phylum Pseudomonadota; class Alphaproteobacteria; order UBA11222; family UBA11222; genus UBA11222. The sequence goes on along the minus strand of JAUSQH010000093.1, from coordinate 1,725 downwards.
GCTCCAGCTTCAGCGTGGTGAAATCCATTGGCTCGATGGCCGGCAACACCTCCACTTCCAGCGTGAATTCAAGATCGGAATCATTCTCGAACTTGACCACGTCAATTTTAGGCTGCATCGCCGGCTTTAAATCGTGCTGCTTCAGCGCGCTTTCGGTGGAATCCTGAACGGCGGCCTGCATCACTTCCCCACGCACCCCGTCGCCATACAGCTTTTTCAACAATGACACCGGCACCTTGCCGCGGCGAAAGCCTTTTATCTGTACGGTTTGCTTGAGTTGTTCCAGACGTTCATCCGTGCGCGCGGCAAGCGTCCCTGCATCAACCACAATGGTAAATGCGTGCTTCAGGCCCTCTGCGCTCGTTTCAGTAATTTGCATAACAGTTCCAGTTGCGAAAAATGGTTCAATAGAAGGGCGGCAGGCAGCTAAGCTACGCCAATTAACGCGCCGTGGCGAGAGGCATACCCCGGTTATTTCCCCACTGCAAGCAAAGGCTTTGGGCAGGAAGGGCATTGTGGGTGGGACATCGGCCGCAGGATCGTGCGCCAACACGCCATACCCCGCAACCGGACAGTAAAATTATTGGAGTTCTATAGGGAAAAGTAGTAATTCGCCAACAATAACAACATAACTTTCTAGGCGGTCATTTTTTTGAAGCTCTTTTGCATGTATTCCACGAGGCATTATCCGAACCGGTACGCATAATGAAAAGCTACCCCTCTCGATTCCAGATTTCGAGGTTTTTCACGTGGCCCCGTAGGTATGCGTGAACCTAAAACACTTGACGTTTTTGCACCGCAACATTAATAATGTCCGCCATTCAAAGATATGCCTTGTTTTCGCGAAGCGATGTGATTCCGGCGCTTTGTGAACAATAAAACGAGGGTATACATGTCTTTGTCTCGACTTCGGGCCGAGTGGTTCGGCAATGTCCGTGGTGATCTTCTGGCTGGCATGGTGGTAGCGCTTGCGCTGATCCCCGAATCCATCGCTTTTTCCATTATTGCAGGCGTTGACCCCAAGGTTGGTCTGTATGCGTCGTTCTGTATCGCGGTGGTGATCGCGATTGTCGGCGGCAGGCCCGGCATGATTTCCGCCGCCACTGGCGCAATGGCTCTGGTGATCGTCACACTCGTCAAGGAGCATGGACTGGAATATCTGCTGGCGGCGACATTGCTGACGGGTGTGATACAGATATTTGCAGGCATCTTAAAGCTGGGTTCGCTCTTGCGGTTTGTTTCAAGGTCCGTGGTTACAGGCTTTGTTAACGCACTGGCAATATTGATTTTTATGGCCCAACTGCCGGAATTCAGTGGCGCGAATTGGCAAATGTACGCCATGGTGGCGGCGGGGCTTGGTATCATCTACCTTTTGCCGTACATCACTAAAATTGTTCCATCGCCGCTAGTGGCGATTGTGGTGCTGACAGTCTTTAGCATTTTCATGGGGCTGGACATCCGTACTGTAGGCGACATGGGGCAGCTCCCAGATACGTTACCGATGTTCCTGATGCCAAACGTACCGCTGAATTGGGAAACGCTTGTTATTATTTTGCCCTACTCCGTTACGCTAGCGGCGGTTGGCTTGCTGGAATCGCTTATGACGGCGGTAATTGTTGACGATATGACGGATACCCCAAGCCAGAAAAACCGCGAATGCGCGGGTCAGGGTGTCGCCAATATCATTACCGGCTTCTTTGGCGGCATGGCGGGGTGCGCGATGAT
>JAUSQH010000087.1 GCA_030652895.1 Alphaproteobacteria bacterium | reverse complement strand
ACCACGGCGATGATCATCACAGGTAAATTCTGGGTCATGCCGACAGCGGTAATAATGCTGTCCAGCGAGAACACAATATCCAGCACGATCACCTGACCTATAACCCCCGCGAATGTCACCGCAGCTTTCCCGGTGCCGCTTGCGTGAGGGTCTTCTCCTTCCACAGTATCGTGGATTTCCATAGTCCCCTTGGCCAGCAAAAACAGCCCGCCACCTAACAAAATCGCGTCCCGCCAGGAAAATTCGAAATCGCCCACGCTGAAAATCGGCTGCGTCAGACCGACAATCCAGACAATGCTGGCAAGCAGCGCGATCCGGAAAATCAGCGCCAGAGACAGGCCTATACGGCGCGCTCGGGCCTGCTGATGCTCGGGCAGACGCGCGCTGACAACTGAAATGAAAATCAGATTGTCGATGCCCAGCACAATTTCAAGCACGGTCAGAGTAATCAGGCTCGACCATATCAGCGGATCACTTGCCGCTGCGATAAACGCGTCCATTAGTCAGACTCCAATTAACCAAGATAGGCGTGACAGCCTGTTGCCGTTAAAATTTCCACCAGGCCAGCATGCTGTTTGGCGCTCACGTATCGTGCCTGCAACACCCCAAGCGAGCGGGCATGATATTTCTGCGCCTCCTGAGTAAATGGCTTACCGTTTAATGTGACGGTGAACTTTTCTTCGCCGCGCTCAAGTGCTGCGGCATTCGCCGCCGACCAGGGCAGGAATAACCCAGCAATTTCGTCGCTCAACAGTGGCGCCAGCGTGGGCGCCAGTTTTTGCCAGGTTTCAATCTGGCCTTCAAGTTTCGGGTCCAGCATGCGTTGCGCCCACGCCGCAACATTGGGGGCATGCGCGGCCATGATTTTGTGCGGCGTTGGATCAGTCCAGCATTCATAAAGTTGCGCCGCCAGGCCAAAATCAGCCATCAACGGGCGCTTTCCAAACAGATAGGGTCTGTTTGCAAGATGCGGCTCCAGTATTTCCAGCAGCCGTCTGAAAGAAGCTTCGATCTGGTCACGGGTTTGCGGGCTGGAACCGACCAGGCTAAGCCGTTTGACCATGCGGTCCCGGATCATCTCTCCCATTGCCTGCACTTCGACATCCGCAGCAGAAGGGCGCATGCCGCGTGCCAGCCGTTCACCCGCGGATTTCTGGTCCGGCACATACCACCAGCGGTAATGGAACATGTGCTTGTTACACCATTCATCGGCATATTCTTCAATCAGCGCGGAAATGAAAGCCAGCACAGGTTCATGCGGTATGATCGCCGGTTCAGGATGAGTTTGCTCCATCGCCTCGATGATGGGGGTTGAATCCTGCATGGCGTCGCCCTTGGCGGAAACCACCAGCGGTACCAATGGCAGTCTGGCGAATTTGTTAAATTCCTCCGTATCGTCCTCGCTGCGCGCTATCCAGTCATGTGGAATATTTTTATACCGGAAGTATGACCGCACCTTGACCGAGTAAGGTGACAGTTCCGATCCGAAAATCCTGTATTGCTCTTTCATGGGGCTTTCATTCCTTCCTGCTGTCTTTGATCTTTCGTCATGCCGGTCGCGCTGCTAGCTTTAGTTTATATTAACACGGGAAACGGGAGATCGGCATGGGGCATGAAGTCATCGGCGACATTTTGTATGAAACGCGCGGGAAAGTGACAATCCTTACCATTAATCGGGCGGAACAGCGAAATTCCATTAACAAGGGCGTGCGCGAAGGGTTGTTCGCAGGATTTGAGAAATTCGAATCAGACGCCAATGCTCGTGTCGCCATTCTTACCGGGGCCGGGGACAAGGCATTTTGCGCAGGCGCGGACCTGAAGGAAATGTCCGACATGAAACTTGGGATGCTGCCACGCAATTTTCTGCCACTGATTGGTGACACCATTGAAGTGCGCAAACCGGTTATCGCCGCGGTCAACGGGGTGGCCTATGCGGGTGGCTGGATGTTGAGCCAGATGTGCGACATGGTGGTCGCCAGCCAAACCGCGCGTTTCGCCATTACCGAGGCCAAGGTGGGGCGCGGCATGCCCTGGGCGACGCCG
>JAUSQH010000079.1 GCA_030652895.1 Alphaproteobacteria bacterium | reverse complement strand
GTGCAACTGGTGATGGCCGCGATCAGCACATCGCCGTGCCCAATGTCATATTTTGTCCCGGCAACCGGGACACGCATGTCTTCCTGGCCCTGCTTGCCATAATCATCGGCCAGCAGCTGGCGGAATTCCGTGGCGATATTGGCTAATGTCACGCGGTCTTGCGGGCGCTTTGGTCCAGCCAGCGACGGCTCGACGCTGGACATGTCCAGCTCCAGCGTGTCGGTAAACAACGGATCTGGTGTGCGCGAGGTGCGCCACATGCCCTGCGCCTTGGCGTATTTCTCAACCAGGGCGATTTGCGAGGCCTTGCGGCCCGTGGCTTTCAAATAGGCGATGGTTTCGCTATCGATGGGGAAAAAGCCGCAGGTTGCCCCATATTCCGGCGCCATATTGGAAATGGTGGCGCGATCCGCGAGGCTTAATTCATCCAGGCCGGGGCCAAAAAACTCGACGAATTTTTCGACGACGCCTTTTTTACGCAGCATCTGCGTGATGGTCAGGACCAGATCCGTGGCAGTCAGACCTTCGCGCAATTTACCGGTCAGTTTGAAGCCGATTACTTCCGGGATAAGCATGGATACCGGCTGGCCCAGCATGGCCGCCTCCGCCTCGATGCCGCCCACGCCCCAGCCCAATACGGCGAGGCCGTTGACCATGGTCGTGTGACTGTCCGTGCCGACGAGTGTGTCGGGATAGGCGACCTCTACGGTTTTGCCGCCATTCTTATCTTTCTTGGTCCAGACGGTCTGGGCCAGATATTCCAGATTGACCTGATGGCAGATGCCGGTGCCGGGCGGCACCACGCGGAAATTGTCGAACGCATCCTGCCCCCAGCGCAGAAATTCATACCGTTCGATATTGCGTTCATATTCACGCGCAACATTCTGTTTGAATGCTTTGGCGTCACCGGAATAATCGACCATGACGGAATGATCGATCACCAGATCTACCGGGGTGAGAGGATTGATCTTGCCTGCATTCCCCCCCAGTGAGACCATGGCGTTACGCATCGCAGCCAGATCCACCACGGCGGGTACGCCCGTGAAATCCTGCATCAGCACCCGGGCCGGCCGATAGGAAATTTCCCGGTCGCTGCGGCGTTGCTTGAGCCATTTGCCAATGGCTTTGATGTCACCAACCGAAACCGTGCGCCCGTCTTCCCAGCGCAACAGATTTTCCAGTAGCACCTTGAGCGAAAACGGCAAGCGCGAGATCGCGCCGACACCCGCCTTTTCGGCCGCCTTCAGGCTAAAGTAATCATAGCTCTTGGTTCCCACTTTCAGTTTACGGCGGGTTTTCAGGGTGTCTTGGCCAAATTCCGTCACGGGGGAAACTCCCTCAAAGAGTGCTGGATGAATCTATGCTGAATCGCATCTGCACTATAGTCGTTAGCGTGTGTTTGCCAAGAGCAACAAGCGCGGTTATTACTCGCCCTGATAGTTTTAGGAAAAAATATGCTTTTGGTTGGAGAAGGGCTTGCCTGTGTGCGCGGCGAGCGGCAATTGTTCAGCGGCGTTGATTTTTCGCTTGCCCCGGGTGACCTGTTATTTCTGCAGGGCGCGAATGGCAGCGGGAAGTCCAGTTTCCTGCGCCTGGTCGCCGGGCTGCTGCGCCCTGCCGCTGGAAAGTTTCTGGTGGACGGTGAAATTGTTGCGCCGGATTGGGAGGCCCTGCAAACGCAGCTGGTCTATATCAGTCATCATGACCCGGTGAAACCCGCCTTCAGTGTCGCGGAAAACCTGGTTTTCTGGATGGGCCTGGCAGGTAAGGGCATAGCGTATAAACGCGGTACAGGCGGCGGTCTGGTAGCAGAAGACTCGCACAGGGCCCTGGAAGCGCTAGGCGTTGCCGGGTTGGCGGATATCCCCGCGCGACTGCTTTCGTCGGGGCAAAGGCGGCGTCTGAATTTGGCGCGTCTTGCCGCTATTCCCCGGTCATTGTGGCTTTTGGACGAGCCAACCGTTGGTCTTGATGCGGCCGCCGACCGTTTGCTGGCTGGATTGATCGCCAGCCACCGCGATGCAGGTGGACTGGTTATTGTGGCGAGTCATACCGATTTAGGGTGTGCTGCAACCGGCTATTTGAATTTTGGGCACACGTGAACACATGATATTTCGTACATTAATTATCCGTGATCTGGTTCTGGCCACGCGCATCGGCGGCGGCGGCGCCTTGGCCGTCGGTTTTTTTGTTGTCGCGGCGGCGTTGTACCCGCTTGGTATCGGACCGGAGCTCGTTCTTCTGCGGCGTATCGCGCCGGGGATTTTGTGGGTTTCGGCGCTGCTGTCCTGTCTGCTGTCGCTTGACCGGATGTTCCAGGCAGATGAAGAAGACGGCACGCTGGACTTGCTGATGCTGTCGCCGTTTTCGCCAACCGGTCTGATACTGACCAAGGTCTTCGGGCACTGGCTGACAACCGGACTGCCGCTGATTATCGCGACCCCCTATGTCGCCATGACCTTTAATCTGGAATATGGGGTGATGATGACATTGATCCTCTCGATGCTGCTGGGCACTCCGGTTTTAAGCCTGGTTGGCGCGGTTGGTGCGGCCTTGACCGTGGGGATACGGCGCGGCGGAATGCTGCTTAGCCTGTTATTGCTGCCATTATATATTCCGGTGCTGATATTTGGCGCGGGCAGTGTCGAGGCGACATTGTTTGGAATTGGGGCACAGGCGCATCTGATCGTCTTGCTGGCGCTGTTGCTCCTGTCGCTTGCGCTATGCCCAATCGCCGCCGCCAGCGCGCTGCGACTGCATGTGCGTAGTTAAGCTTTCAGCCGCCAGCCGGATTTTATCACCAGATAGCACACGACCCATAATGCCGAGGCCATCACGGCGGAGACCAGCATCCCGACGCCGATGTTGCTGTCGGCAACGCCGGTAAAACCATATCGCATGCCGTCAATCAGGTAGAAAAATGGATTGAAAGCGTTAATTAGCTGGAAGGCCTGAGGCAGTAGTGCGACGGAATAAAAGCTGCCGGACAGGAACGATAAGGGAAGAATGACAAAATTCGTCACCGAGGCCATATGGTCGAATTTTTCGGCCCATATCCCGGCCAGCAGGCCGCCCGCGGAAAGACAGACCGACGCCATCAGCGCAAAATAGGCCGCCGCCCAGGGGTGGGGCATTTGCAAGGATACAAACGGCGACAGAGCAACCAGATTTGCCAGGCCTACAGCAACGCCGCGGCTGACGCCTCCCATGATGACCGCCGCGGCAAGCTCGCTATCGGAAAGCGGCGGCATAAGAAGATCGACAATATTGCCCTGTATTTTTGCGCTTAAAATTGAGGACGCCGTATTCGCAAATGAGTTCTGGATGATCGCCACCATGATCAGGCCGGGCGCCAGAAAAACGGTAAATGGAATGCCATGCACTGCTGGGCGGCCGCTGCCCACGGCAAGTGCGAAGATCGCAAAGAAGAGCAGCGTCGTGACAACCGGTCCCACGATGGTTTGCAAATACAAATTCGTAAAACGCCGGACTTCTTTTACATACAGGGTCCACACCCCCAGCCAGTTCACACCGCGAATGCGGGCGGTGCCAAATGGCGGGACGCCGTTGGGATCAAAGGTCTGAAGCATGATCCTATGCCTAACTTACCCGCACCGGGCTGGCAAGCGGGACCACCGGTTTATGCACAGAATTCGACAAAAAACTGCACTCGGATTGAAAGAATATCTTGTAGTTTAATTCCTTCCTGCTACGATATGTGGTAGTTAATCGGTGTGATCCGGCTAGATATCGGCACTACCGGTTACTGTTGGTATGCGAATTGAAGGGGAAAACATGGCCTGGACAGACGAACGCATTGCCTTGTTAACCAAATTGTGGACGGAGGGACTTACCGCCAGCCAGATTGCGGCTGCGTTGGGTGAAGCAACGACGCGTAACGCCGTTATCGGCAAGGCGCACCGGTTAGGTTTGTCTGGTCGGCCATCGCCGGTTCGCTCGCCGCGGCCTGCCCGCGTTACGGCGTTACGGCCATCAAAGCCACGGCCGCTGAACAGTTCCGAGCGGATACCACATACAACCAAGTCGAATGAGCCCGTGCGCGTGCGTCCTGCAGAACCGCAGATGCGGCCGGTCGTGCCCATCACGGAAATTCAGCTTGGGCCAAGTGTTACGCTTCTGAAGGTCACGGATAAAATGTGCAAATGGCCGATCGGTCATCCGGGAGATGAAGGCTTTCGCTTTTGCGGCGGTTCGTCACGCGACGGCAGCCCCTATTGCGAAGGTCATGCGCAAATGGCGTATCAGCCAATGCAAGCGAAACGCGACCGCCGGGCAGGCTAGGCGCAAAATCTTCAACTGAGCCGGGCGAGGGTATAAAATCGCCCGGTCAGCATTGCGGCTGAGACCAGGCTGGCAATCAACACTGCTTCGACCAGCCCCATCACGCCGCGTCCCATTGGCATCGCCAACAACCAGCCCAGGGGCACCATGATCCCCACATAAGACAGCAAATGCATGCCCGCAGGCATCCACCCGTCGCCCAATCCGCGCAGGGCGTTGGACATGACCGCCTGAACACCATCGGCGATGATCAGGTATGACGAAAAGGCGATCATAGGTGTGGCCGTAACCAGCAGTATCGGAACGGAACTATAAAGACCCGCAATCTGGTATGGGAAAAACCAGAAAATCAAACTGACCGCACCCAGCATAACAATGCACATACCAAGTCCGCTCCAGCCTGCCGCCGCTACGCCACGCTGATCGTCTGAGCCGTGGGCAACACCAACCCGCACGGCTGTCGCGGCGCCAAGTCCGAGCGGGAGCATGAAGGCCAAAGCGATCAGATTGAACAACATCCCAAACGCCGCCAGTGGCACTACGCCCAGCAGACCAGCCATCAACGCCATCGCGTTAAACGCGCCTGCCTCGATCGAATTACTCGCACCCTGTGCGAAACCAAGGCGGCGCTGCGCCCGCCATTGTGGCCAGTCGCGCCACCAGCCGTTCGGCAATGGGGAGCGCAAAGCAAACTTTGGGTGGCCCGCCATATTCCAGATATAAATGACGATCGCAGCAAGAGCCGCGGCGCGTCCTATTGTCGTTGCCCAGGCCGAACCCGCCGCACCCAGTGCAGGCGCACCAAGATTGCCAAATACGAATATCCAGTTCAGCGCAATATTCAGAAGATTGGCGAAGAGCATAATGATCATGCCGGGCACCGGGCGTTTGATACCCTCCAGAAAATACGCGCAGGCTATATACACCATAAGAAATGGCGCGCCGAGCGCAAGGATCACCGCGACCTTTGCGCCTTCGTGCGCGAGGCCGGGCGCCTGCCCCGTCAGCAGTAAAAAAGGTTCAGCAAGCAAGCCAAGGCCCGCGCAGCCAGCGCCTACTAACAGTGCATAAGGCAGTGAGCGACGCCATACACGGCCGCATTCCGCGAAATTCCCGGCGCCAAATGCAGTGGCGCTCATTACCAACGTGCCCATCAACAGGCCAAAGCTCGCCACAATAACCGTGGTGATGGCCGCATTGCCTATCGTCAGATAGCCGAGATCGGCAACGCCATACCGGCCAACAAACACTGTGTCGGCCAAGGCCATGGTCATCATACCGGCGCGGGCCACGATTACCGGTACGGCAAGCCGCAACAGATCACGGACCTGTGCGCTTACAGATGCATACAAATGGCGCGGCATGGCGCACTATTCTCCGTTGACTGACGACCGCGGTCCGTCACAGATTGGATGGGCAGGGACGTTATGGCTGCGTCTGGGTCTGACCGCGCTGGCGGATTTCTCCGCGCCGCTGCTCGATGGCGTCTGCGCTTACCGCTTTAGAAGTGGCGCGGAACACACGTTGTTCAGTTTGCATCGCCGTCGTAAGGTCCTGACCAAACCCTTCATCGATCAGTTTTTTGTAGGCGATCAGGTTTTCCGGGATTGCCGACAGCATATCCTGCGCCAGCGCGCGCGCGGCAGGCAGCAGTTCGTCGGGCGCAACCACACGGTTGACCAGTCCCCATTGGGCGGCCTGTTCCGCAGACAGGAAGTTTCCGGTTAGCGACAGTTCCTTGGCGCGTGAAATACCGATGGCGCGTGACAGTTTCTGGCTCAGCCCCCAACCGGGCATCACGCCCACGCGCACATGGGTATCGGCGAAACGCGCGGTGGTGGACGCGATCAGCACATCACAGGCCAGCGCCACTTCGAAACCGCCGGTAATCGCCGCGCCATTAATCGCGCCGATGATTGGCCCCGGAAAACGCGCCATGGCTCCCACGACATTGCCGCCATCCAGAACGCCACCGATCTGGCCTTCCCCGCTGCCCAGTTCCTTCAGATCAAGCCCCGCAGAAAATGCGCGCCCCGCGCCGGTCAGGATTATCACCCGCACCGCCGGGTCGGCGCTCAGCGCGTCTATCGCCTTGCTCAGCTCAAAACGCAGTTCGCGGGACAGCGCGTTCATGGCCTGTGGCCGGTTAAGGGTAAGCGTGGCCAGTCCCCCGGACACTTCAACAAGCAATACGGGTTCGGAATTCGTGGACGGGCTGGTGGACATTGGGGCTGCTCCCTGAAATGATATGTAACGGATGCGGGAACCATAACACCGCAGGGATAAATTTGGGAGAGCCGAACATGGAAAGTTTGCAACAGCTTTCATCCGGGCATGGGCTTATAGAAGGCCCGTTGTTTGACCCCGCGCGTGGACTGCTATTCACCGACACCACCAATGGTGGCGCCTATTGTCTGGCTGCCGATGGCGAGATATCGGTGGTCGTGCCGCACCGCAAAGGCATGGGTGGCCTGGCGATGCACGCCGATGGCGGGATGATCGTCAGCGGGCGCACCATTGCCTATAAGCCGCCGGGCGGCGGCGCAACCGTGAACCTTATTCCCGACAATCCCGCAGGCGGCATACTGGGCTTTAATGACCTGGTCACCGATGACGCGGGGCGGATTTATGCCGGGTCCCTGGCGGTGCGTGCTCTGAGCGATGACCAGCCAAAATCTGCGTTTTTGCATCTCGTTGATCTTGACGGCAGCCATTGCATCGTCGCCAGGGATGTGCATCTTACCAACGGTCTTGGCTTTTCACTGGATGGGCGCAAGCTGTATCACTCTGATTCCCAGCTCAACGCGATCAAGGTATATGATGTTGCCGCAAATGGCGATCTTGGCCCGCCAGGAATATTCGCGACGACGCAGAACGGCTCGCCGGACGGTCTCGCCGTGGCCTCCGATGGTTCGGTTTGGATCGCGCTGGCCTATGGCGGCGCCGTGTTGGGATATGACTCCGGCGGCAAGGAAATTGCCCGTATAGAAGTTCCAACGCGCCTGGTAACCAGCCTGTGCTTTGGCGGTGCGGACTGGCGCGATCTTTATATCGTCAGTGGCCCGGACAGGGCAGAGCCGGACAGCAGCGGCTGTATTTTCCGGACGCGGATGAATGTCGCGGGACGCCCCAGGCCGTTGGCGCGCGTCAAAATTCCAGCGTGAATATTCGCGTATGGCTGGCCGTAATATCCGCGGCGTGTTCGTGCGGTTCGGGTTTTTCCGTCGCGGGTGCGCAAACAGTATTCGTAAGTGATGCAGCCCAGTTGTCGGCGGCGATTGAAACGGCGCATCCCGGCTCCAGAATAATCATCGCCCCGGGGCGATACGCCGTGAAGATGCGTTTCACGTCCAGGAACTCGGGCACGCAAAGCGCTCCTGTACTGGTTACATCGCGCGATGGGCCCGGCACCGTCATAAT
>JAUSQH010000078.1 GCA_030652895.1 Alphaproteobacteria bacterium | reverse complement strand
CCGCCACCGCCGCCGCCCGTGCCCGCACCACCAGCCTCTGGCGTGGATTCACAAGCGGCTAATAAAAAGACCGCAGCTGCCATGCTAGCAAGCTTGAGTCCCACAGAAACTTTGCGCATCAAAAGATACTCCCGTGATAGTTCTCGAGTGGTAGTGCTCGACAAAAGTGAAGAAAATCGCAGTCCTCCCCCCTACATAGCCACACTATAAAAATAGTGGCATGTATTGAGTTGTTTTGCGAGTTCGAATGAGTGACGACTCGGTCGACCAATCCTCCGAATCTGATGCAACCTTAATCACCTTCTGGCAAAGGAATCAAGGGAGACCATGCAGGGTCGGAAGCGTCACCTAAGGTCGGAATCTCTCTTTCATTGTACCCCGTAAGGTCAATCGAGTGCAGTCTGCTGCCGCCCCCCAGCCCCCGCGAGTCCGAAGGCCGTTCCCGGAAAAACATCAAAACACGACCATTTGGCGCCCATGTAGGTCCCTCATCGAGGAAGCTCTCAGTGAGCAGGCGTTCGCCACTGCCGTCCGGGCGCATCACACCGATATAGAACCGTCCCTTATAAATTTTTGTGAACGCGATCAGATCGCCCCGGGGTGACCAGACCGGCGTAGCGTACCTCCCGTCGCCGAAACTGATCCGTTTTACGTCCGATCCGCTAGCCCGCATTACATAGATTTGCTGCGTCCCGCCCCTGTCGGAATTGAAGGTAACATATTGAGAATCCGGAGAAAATGACGGTGAGGTGTCAATCGCAGGACTGTCTGTCAAGCGCGCGACCGCACGGCTTCTCAGGTTCATCACGTAGATGTCCGAGTTACCGTTTCGAGCCAGGCTCATTACTACGCTATCGCCTGACGGCGAGAATCGCGGGGCAAATGTCATACCCGGAAAATCGCCCAGCACCTCCTGCTGACCTGTATTAATGTCATAAAGATAGACCCTGGGCCTATCGTTGAAATAGGAAAGATAGGTTATCTGATGGGTAGTCGGGCTAAACCGCGGGGTCAGCACCAGGTACCTTCCGCTGGTCAGAAAACGCTGATTGGCGGCGTCCTGATCCATGATCGCAAGACGTTTTACACGTGCGGCTTTTGTGCCACTCTCTGAAACAAAAACGATTCTAGTATCGAAGTAGCCGCTCTCGCCGGTCAGCCGCTCGTAAATTTTGTCCGAAATCAGATGGGCCACACGGCGCCAGTTATCAGACCGGGTGAAGAACACCCGCCCCTCCATCTGTTGCTCTCCAAATACGTCCCAGAGACGAAATTCAACCCGCAACCTGCCATCAGATTCCGTTGTTACCGCGCCAGTTACCAAAGCCTGCGCATTGATCAGCCGCCAGTCACCGAACCTTGGTATCGCACCTACGGCGTCAGGTTTCTGTATGAAACTTTTCGGATCAATCGGCCGGAACAGGCCCGAGCGGGACAAATTGTTACTGATCACCCCGACCATTTCAGTCCCGACCGTTGCCTCCTTGGGCGCGCCCCCATTAAACACCGGAATGGCAATCGGCATCGGATCGACATTTCCCTGAGTGATATCGATGCGCAACTGCGCCTGGGCATCCTGCCAGCCTAGCGTCGGCAAAAACGCCAGTACGCCAAATATAAACGATCTTACTCTCAAATATCTTTTCGCCATTTCGTCATCCGCCTAACATGGTTCGTGGGTCGAAATTGAGTTCAATTTCCTGCCAGCGGTCATATTTTTCCACCGGCAAATTCTGGAAGGGTTCGCATTTCATGATGGCGCGCACCGCCGATTCCGCTGCCGTACGATAGGCTTCCTCGCCAGGCATGTTCATGCGTAATGAATCCACTACTTGCGGCGGCTGCGCCAACCCACCGTCCGGGCGCAGAAATATGCGCACTCGCACGATCAGATTCTCTGCATAGCGGGCGCCTGCGGGCACAATCCAGCATTGTTCGATCTGGGCGCGGATCGAGTCGATTTCGCTTAACGTCATCTGCGCAGAAGTCGTTGGCCGGGTTGCCCGGGTTGGTGGCAAATCCTGCTCGGTTTCGTCTGGCTCGTCTTGCGGTTCCTCGGTTTTCTGCGCCGGATCCTTGAGCTCCTTGGTGAGCAAGGCTGCAATCTTGTTGAGATCGAGCTTGTCTTCCTGCTTCTCTTCGGGTTGGCGCTTTGGCTTCACCTTTGGACGCGGCGCATCCAGCCTGACCACGCGCTCTGGCGCGGCCTCGGGCTTTGGCTCGGGCTTCTCCTCCACTTTTTCCTTCGGCAAAGGCACTGCATCGTCCGGTAAGGGCTCCGGTTCCGGGGCAGGCGGTGGAGGTGGAGGTGGAGG
>JAUSQH010000066.1 GCA_030652895.1 Alphaproteobacteria bacterium | reverse complement strand
GGCCATGCAATCGTGGGCGATCCGGTTTATGGCGGCGGCCGCAGCAGAGCGAAGGGTTTGCCCGATATTGTCCAACAGGCGGTTGCCGGATTGGGCCGGCAGGCGCTGCACGCCGCAAGCCTGGGGTTCGTTCATCCGCTTAACGGACAATTTCACAGCTACGACAGCCCCCTGCCAGATGACATGGCGGTGCTACTTGGCACCTTGGAACAGATATAAAATTAACGGCAGGATCTGTAAATGGATGGTAAACTTCCTATATTATAAAGATTCCAGGAAATAACCGAAAACTCAGGCGCCGGATGGAACTTTGCCGGTGTGGTGTGCGTAGATATAAGTATGTCGGAAACTAAAGAAAAAACGACGCTGCCGGTGCTTACGCCCGATGGCGGGCTGTCGCGTTACCTGCAGGAAATTCGCCACTTCCCGGTGCTTGATCCGGAAGAAGAATATATGCTGGCCAAACGCTGGCGTGAGCATGGCGATAGCGACGCCGCCCATAAGATGGTGACCAGCCATTTGCGTCTGGTGGCCAAAATGGCGATGGGCTATCGCGGCTATGGACTGCCGGTTGGTGAAGTGATTTCCGAGGGCAATGTGGGCCTGATGCAGGCCGTAAAGCGGTTCGAGCCCGAAAAAGGCTTCCGCCTGTCGACGTACGCCATGTGGTGGATACGCGCCGCCATACAAGAATATATTTTACGGTCCTGGAGCCTGGTAAAAATCGGCACGACCGCGGCGCAGAAAAAACTGTTCTTCAATCTGCGCCGGGTGAAAAACCAGATTGAAGCGCTTGATGAAGGTGACATGACGTCCGAACAGGTGGCGCTGATCGCCCAGAAACTGAGCGTTTCGGAACAGGAAGTCACCAATATGAACCAGCGTCTGGCTGGGCAGGATAATTCTCTGAATGCGCCGCTGCGCATGGATGCCGACGGCGAGTGGCAAGACTGGCTGGTGGATGATAAGCCCAATCAGGAAACAGAATTGGGCGAGAGCGAGGAATTTCAGCTTCGTCATGCCCTGCTGGAAGATGCCATGAAGCACCTGACCGAACGCGAGCGGGATATTCTAAGCGCCCGGCGTTTGCGTGAAGAGCCCAAAACCCTTGAGGACCTAAGCCAGGAATATAATATCAGCCGCGAACGGGTACGCCAGATTGAGGTCCGTGCCTTCGAAAAGCTGCAACGCGCCATGCGCCGTGCAGCAAGAGAGACCGTGAAGAAATAGCGGGCGCGTGATACTTACCGGCGGTGCAATCAGGTGAATTTTTATTAGTCGGCTGGCGCTTACCCCCTCCCACTCGTGGGGAGGGCCGGGATGGGGGGCCATAAGATCGTTCATGCATCGCCAATCAGACTCTGGTCGGGTAGATTAATCCGAGAACGGATCATGTACCAGGATCACGTCTTCGCGTTCCGGGCTGGTGGACAGCATGGCGACCGGCGCTTCGATTAGCTCTTCGATCCGGCGGATATATTTGATGGCTGTTGCGGGCAACTGCGCCCAACTGCGCGCACCTTGCGTACTTTGGCTCCAGCCTTCCATGGCTTCATAAACCGGCTCAACTTTCGCCTGCGCCGCCTGGGTGCCGGGAAGATAGTCGATCTGTTTGCCGTCAAGACGATAGCCGACGCACACCTTCAACTCGTCCATACCATCCAGCACGTCCAGCTTGGTCAGGGCGATGCCGGTGATGCCGCCGGTCTTCAGCGCCTGACGCACCATTACCGCGTCAAACCATCCGCAGCGGCGCGGCCGCCCGGTAACCGTGCCAAATTCCTTGCCGCGCTTGCCCAAGCCCTGGCCCACTTCATTATTCTGTTCGGTTGGAAACGGTCCTTCGCCAACGCGGGTGGTGTAGGCTTTGGTAATGCCCAGCACATAATTCAGCGCGCTGGGGCCGATGCCGCTGCCCACCGCCGCCTGCCCGGCCGCAGTGTTGGATGACGTAACAAAAGGATAGGTGCCGTGGTCGATGTCCAGCATCGCGCCCTGTGCGCCTTCAAACAGAATACGCTTGCCCTGCTGGCGGGCCTCGCCAAGGGTGCGCCATACCGGATCGGCGAACGGCAGAATGCGCGGCGCTATTTCAAGCAGCGAAGCAATCAGCGTGTCACGATCATATTCAGCCTTGCCCATACCCCGGCGCAGCGCATTGTGATGGGCAAGCATCGCATCAACGCGCGCCTCGATCACCTGGCGGTCTGAAAGATCAATCACCCGCAACGCGCGGCGGCCGATCTTGTCTTCATAGGCCGGGCCAATGCCGCGGCGTGTGGTGCCGAGCTTTGTGCCGCTATTGCTGTCTTCACGAATTTCATCCAGCTCGCGGTGAATCGGCAATATCAGAGCCGCACTTTCCGACAGACGCAGATTTTGCGGCGTGACGCTGACCCCCTGTCCCGCAAGACGCGCAATTTCGTCCAACAGCGCCCACGGATCGACCACCACCCCATTACCGATCACCGAAAGCTTCGATTGCCGTACGACACCGGAAGGCAACAGACTGAGTTTATAAACCTTGCCGTCCACCACCAGCGTATGACCGGCATTGTGGCCCCCCTGAAAACGCACCACCACCTCGGCGCGTTCCGACAGCCAGTCCACAATCTTGCCTTTTCCCTCGTCGCCCCACTGGGCGCCGACAACCACCACATTCGCCATCTATTTCCTCAAGAAAATTCTTTAACCCGCGCCAAAAACCACCCCAGCACTTTACGCCGGGGTGGTAAACCGGTGCAGTATAAACCAACAGACGGCAAAAATCTTGCTTATCCGCTGCCCGCCCGGGTGAAACCTCAAACTCCCAAGTCGGGCTTCAGCATGACCTTGCATTGGTGAGACGGGGTGCGCAGCGCCTCGAACGCCTGCGGGAAATCCGCAAAGCCAACCGTATCCGTAACCATTGCCTGGGCGTCAATGCGGTCCGCCGCCATCCAGCCTGCGATCAGGTCGAAGTCACGCTTACGGTAGGCCAGTACGAATTGCAGGGTGATTTCTTTCATAATACCCATCAACGGCAAGATAGTGTCCGGCTTGGTGCACACCCCCGCCACGACCACTTTGCCGCCGCGCGGGGCCATTTTCATGCAGTCTGAAATCATCCCCGGCACGCCGACGCATTCAAAAATGATGTCCGGCACGGTACCGGTTTTTTTGCGGAACTGCGCGATCACGTCCGCGTTCGCGTCCACGCATTCAGTCGCGCCGAAACGCGCCGCCATTTTTGCGCGGCCATCGCTGCGTTCACTGACAATAATGTGCCGCGCCCCGACAAAGCGCGAAAACAGCGTGACGGCCAGCCCGACCGGCCCCGCGCCAACGATCAGCACATTGCCACCGGGGCGCAGGCCAGACATCTCCACCGCGTGATAGCCTACCGCCAGCGGCTCGATCAGCGCGCCTTCCAGCAGGCTGACACTGCCCGGCAACAATACCGTGTCACGCGCGCCTACCTTGACATATTCCGCATAGGCGCCGGAGCTTTGCCCAAGACCAATGGTCGTTGCTTTATCACAGGCATAGGCCTCGCCACGCATGCAGGGCGGGCATATTCCGCAGGTAATGACCGGCATCGCCGCCACTTTCTGTCCCACTTTCCATCCGTCGGTATTGCGTCCTACGGCGGCGATTTCGCCGGAAAATTCGTGGCCCATGACACTGCCGCCGGGTAACAGCAACAGCCCCGGTTCCGTTGAATGCAAATCCGATCCGCAAATTCCGCAATGGGAGACCTTGAGGACGAGTTCGTTTTCGCCCGGTTCGGGATCTGGCGCATTACCGATCGTCAGGGGTTTGCCAGCTTCGTGAAATATTGCCGCGCGCATTTTTTTGCTCCTTATTTTCGGGCCGGTTTTACCGCCCGAAACACATAACGGTTGATGGAGAAGAAAAACTCTCCCCGCGCCCCGAGATCACGCAGGCTTTGGGCCCAGCCATCGGCTTCTTCTTTCGTGATACCGCCCCGCCCGGCAACAAAACCGCGAATGCCGTCCAGTATTCCCGCCGCAAAACAATTGGGATGATATTCGGGATTGAGCAACGGGATAATTTCGCGCTGTGTGATGTGAAATCCCGCGGTTCGCAGTTTCGGCGACAGGGTCGCGGGCAGATGCGCATCCGCCAGATGTTCATCCCACACCTGCAAAATCCGGTTCTGGCGCGCCCGGTCCGTGGTGTGCAGCACCAGGCTATCCCAGTCCGTATCCAGAATCAGAATACGCCCGCCCGGCTTCATTACCCGGTACAATTCCGTCAGCGCCAACGCCATGTCCGGCACATATTCATAAACCTGGGTCGATACGGCGGCGTCAAATGTCGCATCGGAAAATGGAAGCGTTTCCGCCGGCCCCTGTTCAAACGCCACCTGCCCCAGCCCGTCGCATCGGCGTTTTGCTATCTCGATCATCGGCGCGCTCATATCCAGCCCCACGGCCTTGCCATTTGCCCCCACCGACAGCGCCAGGTCGCGCAGCAGCAGCCCCGGCCCCGACCCCACATCCAGCACGGCCTCGCCCTGACGCAGTTCAAGACGCCGCAACACTTCCGAGCGCTGCCCGGTGACATCCGGGTTCTGATACATCGCCTCCACGGCGCGCGCCTGACGTTCGCCAAATTCCAGCATACCACTCATTGTTCTCTCCCCGATATTCGGCGCTACAGTATAGTATTATTCATCCAGATATGATGAGATAGCCAAAATATAATCTGGAGGACTAACAGTGAGCGAAGAAGCACCAATTCTTGACGGCATCAAGGTTCTGGATTTCGGCAGTTTTGTCGCAGGGCCGGCGGCAGCCACCGTCATGTCCGACTTCGGCGCAGATGTGATCAAGCTGGAGGCGCCAGGCGTTGGCGATCTGTACCGCTATTTGCCGCTGGTGCCGCAATTGCCCAGTTGCGATCTGAACTATTCCTGGCTGATGGTCGGCCGCAACAAACGTGGTCTGGCGCTGGATATCAAAAAGCCCGGCGCGCGCGAACCATTCGAGAAGCTGGTGAAGGAATGCGACGTGTTCCTGACCAACCTGCCGCCCGCTGTGCTGGAGCGGCTGCAAATCCGATACGAGGATTTGGCGCCCCTGAACCCGCGTCTGATCCATGCCTCGTTCACCGGTTATGGCGAACTCGGGCCGGAGGCCAGCAGCCCAGGCTATGACGCCACCGCATGGTGGGCGCGTTCCGGCCTGATGGAGCACACCCGCGCACATGGCGCGGGGCGCGCTGTGCCGCCACCCGCAGCGGGAGATAATTCGACCGCAATGGGGGTTCTTTCGGCCATCATGATGGCGCTGTACCGGCGCGAACGCACTGGCAAGGGCGGCAGGGTATATACGTCCCTGCTGGCGCATGGCGTATGGGCCAATTCGGTCGCCCTGCAGGCTGCGTTGTGCGGCGCAAAAATGTATGATGATCCCGACAATCCCGAGGTGAACGTGCAGGAGCTGGTCAACCATTTCGAATGCCGCGACGGGCGCGCCTTTATCATCGCCGTGATGGCGAGCGACCGGGGCTGGCCGACCTTCGCCAACTGCATTGAACTGCCGGAACTGGCCACCGATCCACGCTTCGCCACCGCCCCCGCGCGGGGTGAAAATATGATCGAACTGCTGGATATTCTGGAAAAAAACTTCGCGCGCAAGGACTGGGCGGAGTGGCGGGAGATTCTACTGTCCAACCGCATAACCGTCAGCCCGATCAACCGTATCGAAGATGTGGTCACCGACCCGCAGGTGCTGGCCAATCATATGCTGGTGGATCTTGAACTTCCCGGCGGGCGTACGGTGAAAACCGTGAACAGCCCGATCTGGGTGGACGGGCCTGCCAAGGTCAAACCCCGCCGCGCGCCAGAAGTTGGCGAGCATACCGAAGAAATATTACGTGGCGCCGGCTGCACCGACGCCGACATCGCCGCATTACGGGATGCGGGGGCGATTTAGCGGTACCGTCCTCAAGACGCGCCGCCAGGATAAACAAATCCTACCCTCCCCATGCATGATGGGAAGGGTAGGGCTGAACGCCGCCATGACAGTTTGAAATCCAGAACAGAGTTCAAGAACTGTCCGCCTGCACGTATGTCCATACTGCATCTTCGTCTGGCTGAAACCAGTCTTGCGCGAGAGGCCTCTCAGCAAACATCGCATTGTCAGACGGGAAAATATCCCGAAGCATGCCCCACCAGAAAAACCGGTCCGCTGGAGGGTTTTCTGATCAAGTTGATGCGTATCCTATTCTCTCATTGCCACTGCCCGGATAAACCGGGTGATGACACCGTCGGATTAGAGGCGCCTCAATCCGATCAGAAAATGCCCTAAATCCGCATAGCTGAACCCGCTCAATCCAAGACTGAAACAAGCCCAACGCCACATTTATCATCCTCTCCGACACGTCCAGTTTTTCTAATAGTCATTATTTTTAAGGTTTCATTTATAATTATAAATATATGTACCACTTAGTAATTAAAGTTACTTTTTATTATATTGAAAAAGTATATCCCCCTTATTAGCGTGCCATATGTTCGAAAGTGTCTGCTGATCATTACAGATACTTTCTCGAATACGATGTTTAACATCCAGGGGGCTTAAGGCGCAGGGGTAACATTTAGCGGTTAGCGTCGAAAGCGATGAACCGTTGCTTTGTTATCTTCAAGGCTGTCCGGAGGCTTACCTTGGATAAACTAGCTGATGGGCAATTTGACCGCTGGTCGCAGAACCAAAGGTCACTGGACTTAAAACGGCAGGACATAAGACGGCAGGACATATGTCCAGGGGGGAAATTTGACGGTGAATGTCAAACCGGGGTTTGCAAGCAAAAATGATCTTCTTTTGATCGCGTGCCTTGCAGACGCGGTGCGGTTGTACCGCACCGTTTCTAGCGTAGCGCTGTCTTGGCGGCGCCGTGCCTCAATATCTCTGGACGGTTCAAGGCTCTGCCCTGAACCGTCCACTTTTTTGCGGCAAACCGCGCGGCGAACCGGATGACGCTTTCCGCTCATGATGAAATTAGCAACCACCACGACAACGACAAAAACAACAAAACCTGATCACCAAGGAGGCATGTATGTTCAACACCAGGAATCCACGCAACCCTGATATTGTGAAGCGGAACGCGACACGGTGTCTGGCTCTTTCAACGACGGCGCTAGCGACAGTGTTTTTTGCGTTCCCTGCGGGGGCTATTGATTACAGTTATGGCGAAGTCAGCGGGTCGATTGACACGTTTGTTTCCCTGGGTGCATCGATGCGCACCAGCGGCCGGGACTGCGAAAATCTTGGCGCGCCGAATGGCGGCTGTGATTTTCTTGACGCCTCAGGTGTTGAAGGCGGCGGCGGCGTCAATACGGACGACGGCAACCTGAACTATGGCCAGTGGGACGTGTTCTCCGGCGCCCTGAAGGCGACCTCTGAAGTCGGCGCCACCTGGCGCAATTTCAACGCCTTTGTACGCGGCACCGCGTTTGTCGACCCGCTCGTCGACAATACCGATTTCCGCGATCTGGACAGCGCCGCGCGCAGCGAAGTGTCGCAAAACGCCAAGCTGCTCGACTATTTCGTCGGCGGTAACTTTGACGTGGGCGGCCTGCCGCTGGATGTGCGCCTCGGCAACCAGGTGATCAGCTGGGGTGAAAGCACGTTCATCCAGAACGGCATCAATGTGATCAACCCGGTGGACGTTTCCGCGATCCGCAAGCCGGGTTCCGAAGTGAAGGAATTCTTCACGCCGATTCTGGCGGCCAAGGCGTCGCTCGGCCTGCCGAACAATTTCAGCGTTGAAGGCTTCTATCAGTTCAAGGCCGACAATATCGTACCCGATCCCGCAGGCACCTTCTTCAGCTCGGCGGACATTGTCGGGCGGGGATCGCAGCCGATTCGCGCTGGTGTCGCTGACTTTGGCGATGATGACCGTTTCAATCCGTTCCAGATCATCGACGGCATTGACACGGATATTTTCTGGCAGAGCCGGCTGGGCGTGAATGTTCCCTCGGTGTCGATCGAGCGGGCCAATGACGTCAATGCGGATAATGGCGGCGAGTTCGGCTTCGCGCTGCGCTATTTCGCGGAAGAGCTGAACAACGGCACCGAGTTCGGTCTGTATTTCATCAACTATCATTCGCGGCTGCCGATCCTGACAACCTCGATGATGAACCCGTCAAAGGGCTATTCCGTTGCCACCGGCACCAGCTTCTCGCCGCAGACGCGAATCGATAATGTGCTGACCGGCCAGGACGGCGTCAGCCCGGTGTCAAGACTGGAGGGTGCGGGTCTGGGCAGCGCGGGCGGGGTCACCCCGGCCCTGGGCGTTCCCCCGGCCAACGCCTTTGAAGCCGCGCAACAGATCTGTAACGCCCTCGCGCCGCTGAGCAACACCCTGGCAGCGCAGGGTCTGGGCTCGGCCAGCGGCATACCTCTGGGCTCGGCCGCGTCGCATAATCTGCGCACACCCGGCGGGTTCACCAACTGTAACAACACCCTGACCCTGCGCACGGGCGCGGCGGATATTGAACGCAATCTTGCGGCCGTATTCGTCAATGGCACCAATTTCCGGCTGGAATATCCCGAGGATATCAAGCTGGTTGGCGCCAGCATGAGCACCACGCTGGGGTCTATCGCCTTCCAGGCCGAGGCGACCTATCGTCATGATCAGCCGATGAGCTATGTCGGCGCCGAGGTCTCGGCGCTGAGTTCCGATCTGGTCGGGCTGACCGCGCTGAACACCGGCGCGCCGCTGGCGGCCGGCGTTGGCAGCCCGACAGCACCCGCCTGGGCGGGGATCGAACCGACCCGCTTCTATATTATCGATACGCGAGGGGGCAACCAAACCGCGGCGACGACATTCGATGCCGCACCGGGGGATAACCGCTACACATTTGCCCAGGTTGCGGCGCTGCTTGATACGCCGCAGACCGATGGCACCCGGCTCTATCCGGGCGCCCTTGCGACCGCCGGCCTGACGCCCACCCCCGGTCTTCTGGCTGCGGCCGAGAAAGCCCGGCTGGGCACCCTGACTGCGGCTGACGTCACGGCGCTTGACGCAGCGGTGCGGGCCACGGGACCCCTGGGCAGCAATGGCTTCATCAGCGGAGGCGGCACGGTAACAGGCCCGGCGGGTGGCGCTGGTTCGCTTCTTGGTCTGGGTGGCAGCACTGCAGGGGCCCTGCCAGGACAGGTTGTGTTCCCGGCAGGTACGGCGCAAAGCGTCGCGAACCTGGCCAACAAGTTAGGCCTCATTCCTATCGACGTCGAGCAACTGGCTGTGGTCGGCGCGTTTGCGAACGGCCAGGAACTGTCTGGCAATGTGTCGAACGGCCGCGCCGCCGACGTGGTGTTCGCCCGCCATGTGGATGCGGGCGTTGACGGTCAGGCGATCGTTCCCATCACCCCGCAAACCCGTGCATCAAGCCTGACGGCCGCCAATGTGCG
>JAUSQH010000250.1 GCA_030652895.1 Alphaproteobacteria bacterium | reverse complement strand
GCCAATCCTGCGGACACTCGGGTCGTCCAGATCCTGTATCGCAGATAATTCAGGTGTTCTCTCGACGCGCAGGCCTGGAGGCGGCGAGCTATCCGCATCTGTCTGACGCATGAGTGAAAGCATGTGTCGCGCAAAACTGTCATCGCACAGCGCATCAACGAGCCCGCCCACGTTTGCGTTGCCGCGAACTTTGGCGAGAACGTGAGGAAGACCCGGCGCGCCCGGGCTGACTTGGTCTTCGCCCCACACCACTGACAATGGCAGAAAATAGCTGTACTCCTTGCCTTCGCTGTCCACGCGGACTTCGGCAAGATAGGTTGCGGGCGTCACGCCTTTCCATTCGCCCCATGGTTTCAATATAATCGACGAAATCACAGCACCTTTGTTCGCGAACCAGCGCTGATTTTGTAAAAATAGCGGCAGAGCCTCACGTTCCAGTCCACGCAGGTTTGCAGGTTCGAGAACGCCGCCCGCATTTTTGTTTATTACCAGTGTCAGAAATTCTGGCAGCGGCTCGCGTGGCGGCTCATGCCAGACGGGCAGGGCCGCTTCCCGCGCAAGCACAAACCAGAAAAAACCATAGGCCGGAAGTGTGAGAAGATACGGCAATTCACCGATCGGCGGGAACGCTGATCGGCCTGTCAACTCGACCGGTACGCGGCTTTTCATGCTGGAAAGATCAAGCTCCACTGCCTGTGCGGAGCGCGATAAATTGAAGACGCACAGCAGCACCTCGTCGCCGAGCTCCCTCAGATAAGCGAGCACCTTGCGGTTCCCGGGATAAAGAGGCGTATGTATGCCGCGGCTGAACGCATGATGTGCCTTTCGCACGGCCATCATCCGCCGCATCCAGTTCAGCAGGGACGAGACATCCTTTTGCTGGGCTTCGACATTTATCCGGCCATAGCCATAAATCGGATCCATGATCGGCGGCAAATAAAGGCTCTGCGGGTCGGCACGTGAAAATCCCCCATTGCGGTCGGCAGACCATTGCATAGGCGTGCGCACACCGTCGCGATCCCCCAGAAAGATGTTATCCCCCATGCCGATTTCATCGCCGTAATAGATGACTGGCGTCCCGGGCATCGACAGCAGCAGGCCATTCATCAATTCGATTTTCCGGCGGTCATTCTCGAGGAGCGGGGCAAGACGGCGGCGTATGCCAAGATTGATCCTTGCGCGTTTATCAAACGCGTAGGTGCTCCATAAATAATCGCGCTCGCTTTCGGTAACCATTTCAAGCGTGAGTTCATCGTGATTGCGAAGAAAAATTGCCCACTGGCAGTTCTCGGGTATGGAAGGTGTCTGGCGCAAAATGTCTGTAATCGGGTACCTGTCTTCCTGCGCCAACGCCATATAGATGCGTGGCATCAGCGGAAAATGGAAGGCCATGTGGCATTCGTCACCATCCCCGAAATAGGGCCGCGTATCTTCAGGCCACTGATTTGCTTCGGCGAGGAGCATGCGCCCGGGAAAATGCGCATCAACTTCCGCGCGGATGCGTTTCAGGACCGCATGCGATTCCGGCAAATTTTCGTTATTGGTGCCTTCGCGCTCGACCAGATAGGGGACCGCATCGAGCCGGAGACCGTCAACCCCCATTTCGAGCCAGTAATGGAGGATACGGATCACCTCGTTAAGAACCTGCGGATTATCAAAATTCAGGTCTGGCTGATGTGAGTAAAAGCGATGCCAGAAATAGGCCTTGGCGACAGGGTCCCACGTCCAGTTGGAAACCTCGGTATCAACAAATATAATCCGTGTACCCTGATATTTTTGATTCGTATCACTCCAGACGTAATAGTCGCGGCGCGCAGAACCTGGTTTGGCGGCGCGTGCGCGCTGGAACCACGGGTGCTGATCCGAAGTATGATTAATTACCAGTTCCGTAATGACCTTGAGCCCACGCTTGTGCGCCTCGGAAATAAAAAGCCTGAAATCGCGCATTGTGCCATAAGAGGAATTAATCGCGCGGTAATCCGCGATATCATATCCGTCATCGCGTAGTGGCGAGGGGTAAAATGGCAGCAACCATATCGCGGTCGCGCCAATATCACAGATATAGTCAAGCCGCTGCATCAACCCCCTGAAGTCACCGATACCGTTGCCGGTCGAATCGCTGAAGGCCTTGATGTGAAGCTGATAGATGACGGCATCCTTGTACCAGTCCTGCGTCTCGAAGCTTAATGGCGCGGTTTTGTCCGTAACGCTCATTGGGCACCTTCCGGGAGCGTGATACGCCATACATAATAGGGACGATATTGGGGGTCGATCGTCAAAGACTGGGTCTTGCCGGCCCACTGAAAACGATGCCCTTCGACCAAATCCTCTACGTCCACCACACTGCTGTCAGGCAGCCCGAATTCCCATAACGGCACTTCAAACTGGCCGTATTGCGGGTTGTGGGGGTTCAGCGAGACGACCGCGAGAATGAGGTCCTCGCGGTTGGACGCCAGCTTGCCAAAGTAAAGAACTTCGTCATTGAAGAAATTGTAGAATCGAAGATTCTTGAATTCTGCGAAGACGGGGTTCTCCCGACGGATGCGATTTAGGGTTCGGATGTCGTCTTTAATATTGCCCGGGCGTTCCCAGTCCCAGACTTTAAGTTCGTACTTCTCGGACGCGCCATATTCCTCTTTTCCCGGAATTGCGGTCGCTTCACACAATTCGAAACCGTTGTAAATTCCGTAAAGCGGATTCAAAAGCGCGGCCAGGGCTGCGCGTATCCGGAATCCGGCGCGGCCGCTCGTTTGCAGATAAAATGGATTGATATCCGGAGTATTTGTAAAGAAGTTGGGCCGCATATATTCGCTGGCCTCTGTCGTCGTCAGTTCGGTAAGATATTCAGTAAGTTCCGGCTTGGTGTTGCGCCAGGTGAAATAGGAATAAGACTGAGTGAACCCCGCTTTCCCGAGCCTTTTCATCATCTTTGGTCTGGTAAATGCCTCCGCCAGAAACACAGCGTCGGGATGTACGGTCTGAACGTCCCGGATCAGCCATTCCCAGAACGGAACCGGTTTGGTATGTGGGTTATCGACCCGAAATATCTTCACGCCTTTTTCAATCCAGAACAGCACGACATCGCGCAGCGCATACCAGAGCGAGGGAAAAGACTCGCGATAAAAATGAACATTGACGATATCCTCGTATTTCTTGGGCGGGTTTTCAGCGAATTTAATTGTGCCGTCGGGACGCCAGTCAAACCATTCAGGGTGTTCGCGAATCCATGGATGATCGGGTGAGCATTGAATGGCAAAATCAAGGGCGATCTCCATTCCCGCCGCCCGCACCGCCTCCTGCAGACGCGCGAAATCCTCAAAGGTTCCCAGTTCAGGATGAATTGCGTCATGGCCGCCGTCAGAAGAGCCGATGGCGTACGGGCTTCCTGGTTCGCCATCATCCGCGTGCAAACTGTTATTGGCGCCTTTGCGGTTGGTTTTGCCTATTGGATGTATGGGGGGGAAATACAGCACGTCAAAACCCAGATCGCGAACATAGGCAAGCCGCGCAATGACGTCGTCGAAAGTCCCATGGCGGCGCGCGTCGCCCGGCTGGGACCGGGGCATCATTTCATACCAGGCGGCGGCCGCCGCCAGGGCGCGGTCAGCGGTAACCTCAAATATATGAGGATAGCGCGTCAGATTTGTCCGCGGGCCGGTCATGGCCAACATCTGAGCGATATCATCGCCTAACAGTAAACCCAGCGTCGTCGCGCGCTCACATTCGTCGTTGTTCAACGTTGTAAGCAACTTTTCGTATGCAGGTTTTGCAGCTTCATCCGCGTGGGCCGCGGCGTTCTCCACCAGCTTTATCCCTTCGGATATTTCCAGGTCGATTTTTGCACCGGCTGCCTGCTTCTTTTTTGTATCAAGACGCCATGTGGAAAAAGGGTCGGTCCACGCGATAATCGTATATTCGTGCCTGCCAACTACCCCTAACTTGAAATCACCTGCCCACATGTCGTTATCGACCATATGCATGGGAGCTTCGGACCAGTTGCTGTCGCCCGGCGCGCGAAATTTCACGGCGGCCGCAACGACGTCGTGCCCGTCAGAAAAAATATCGGCGGTGACGGAGAACACCTCGCCCGCAACACGCTTAACAGGAAACCGGCCGCAGTCGATTTGGGGGCGAATATCTTCTATGATGACCCGATTTTCGGCCAACGCAGACAGGCTGGCATTTGCGGCCAGTTTATTCGCACGACTAGGATTGCGTTTCTTTGCCATAGGCGCATTTACGCGGAAAGTTTCGATAACAGAGGCGCCTCCAGGTCATTGGATGGATTTGCGAGCGAGCGATAAAGTCCGTCGTACGCTTTCGCGGCAGCGGCCCAGCTATGATCGCGCTGCATGATATGCACTTGCAGTTTTCGCCATAACAAGGGTTTGCGGTATAAATCGAAAACGCGATCCATGCAGTCGCGCAACCCTTGGGCAGTCTCGGTTTCCAGAAAGAACCCGGTCGCGGTGCCATTTCGCAATGCCGCTGGGGATCCCTCAATTATGCTGTCCACCATTCCTCCGTTGCGGCAACCGACTGGAACAGTCCCGTAGCGCATCGCATAAAGAGGTACCAGGCCACAGGGCTCAAAGCGCGCAGGATGTAAAAGAACGTCAACGCCCGCGAGCAGGCGGTGCGCCATGTCCTCACGGTATCCGATCCGCACAGCCACACGTCCCGGATAACGCTCCTGCATCGCGCGAAACCCGTCCTCATATTGGCGCTCACCGTCGCCGACAAGAACAAATTGCTTGCCGGTTTCGATCAGCGAGGGAAGCGCCTCCAGTACGATGTCTGGCATTTTCTGATGGACAATACGGCTCATGAAGCCGACGAGCGGTGCCGCCTCGTCATGGTCAAGGCCAACTTCATTTTGAAGCGCTGTTTTGCAGGCGGACTTAAATGACAACTGCCCCGGTCCATAATTATGTGTCAGATAAGTGTCTGTTTCCGGGTTCCAAATTCCATAGTCAACGCCGTTCATGATGCCATGAAGAACCGGCGCGCGTTCGCGCAACAGCCCATCCAATCCGCACCCATTTTCGCTGGAGAGAATCTCCTGGGCATAATTAGGGCTGACGGTGGTGACCGCGTCCGCCCATTTAATACCGGCCTTCAGGAAGGAAAGCCTGCCGTAAAACTCCATGCTTGATGCGATATCCGCCGGCAGATCGAGATGGTCGGCCACCTCAGGCGCAAAAATACCCTGATAGGCAAGATTGTGAATGGTGAATATTGTTGCAGGGCGGGGGTTTTTAGCCACCGAAACAAGCGCCGGGGCGAGACCTGCATGCCAATCATTGGCATGCACAATGTCGGGAGACCATTTTTGTCCGTGTTCGGAGACCAACAGTGTAGCAATGTAGCTCAGCAGTCCGAACCGCAGATGATTATCGTGCCAGTCCTGGCCGTCCGGATCCTGATAGGCCCCTCCGTTCCGGGAAAAAATTTGCGGGCAGTCAATCAGCCACGTTTTAACGCCGCTTCCCGGCAGGTTTGTTTCCAGAAGCCGTGTTTGCCCGCACCCGAGAGGGTCGTTAAACTGCATGACTTCTTTCAAACTGCCGGCATTTTCGAGCGCCGATGGATAACCGGGCAGCAAAAGGCGGATATCAACGCCACGTTTATGTAACGCCGCCGGTAACGCCGCCGCGACATCTGCCAATCCGCCGGTTTTGATCAGTGGAAAAACTTCCGACGCGATAAATAATACGCGTGTCACACCGCCAACTCCTTCAAAAATATATTAGCACAATGAGAACTTCATCGCCACCCCGCTCTTTGTTTAACGAATTCGCGGCTTAATGGTTCCATCGTTCAATAATTTTTTGGAGCCGTACTCGCGCAAAATTTGTTGCGGCGGCGAAAACTAAGCGGGCACAGGTGTGACATTTCAAATCTTCGTGGCGCATTCCCGGATCGCGCGGTCAATCGAAAAGTCGCCCATTTTGGCCACATTGGGTATGGCCTTTCGTGGAAAGCGCTTCTCTCAACTTTTGAGGCGCTCTTAGGGGGGCGGCCTGACCTGCTCAATCATTGTGCGAAGAAGTTTCCACATCACTTCCGCACGATCCGCATTCGCAGAAACGACTTCTATACCGTTAGCCAGCTCAGCAAAACTTCTGTTTGCTCATTTGCGCTCCCCGTGACCTGCGTCCGTTGAGCCAGCGGCTGTCCAGACACTCCGTGCGGGGACGCCCATTCACGCGGGACTTTATGGCGCTGGCGCTAAAGAGCCGTTACGCCGCCGGGCGCGCCGGAGGGCAAAGAGAGGATGCTGTCCGCTTCTCGACGAGTAACGCGTTGATTTTCGAGAGTCTTGCCTGCACAAAGCCCCGTGCTTCGTTATTCTGAAACGAACATGCAACAAAAGCTCCTCACAAACGTTACTGACACTAGCCGTGGCAATCGGCGGGTGGGTTCATGCCTATAGCGATGGTGCGAGGAGAGCATATGAAAATTCCAGACATCATCAGCCTAATATCTGCTATCCGGATCATGGCAGGTTTTTGAGAAGATGAGCAAGGAAGGTAATTGCGGTCAAGACCAGACTGACCGGTTTATTATCAAAGGGCGCAATTGCTGGAAAACGGAGCACGCCGATCGGGTGGCGTTCCTGGTGGACGCGGAGTCCTATTTTCACGCCTTCAAGTCTGCCGCCCTACGGGCGCGGCACTCAATTCTTATCATCGGCTGGGACGTGAACAGCCGTACACCGCTGGAATTTCCCGATGACGCACGTCCTGACGTTCCCAATGAGCTCGGTATGCTGCTCAGCCATCTGGCTACCCGGCGCGACGGCCTGCAAATCAACGTTCTGAATTGGGACTCGCCGCTTTTTTACAGCCTGGACCGTGAATGGCTGACGCAGGCGCGATTTGATTGGTTCACACATCCGAGGGTCTGCTTTGCGTTGGACGATCAACATCCGCTCGGTGCGTCGCACCATCAGAAGACTGTGGTGATAGATGACAGTATTGCGTTTGTCGGCGGGATCGATCTGACAGTGGGCAGACTGGACGGGCCCGAACATTTTTCCTGCGACCGGCGCCGGCGGAATCCCGATGGCGCGCCTTATGGGCCTTACCATGACGTGCAAGTCGCTGTGGACGGCGCCGCCGCACAGGCTATAGCCGATGTGGCGCGAGACCGCTGGGCGCGCGCGACGGGACAACGGCTGCGGCCTACTGAGACGGCTGAGGATTGTTGGCCCGAGGATCTCCCCGCGGATATTAGAGATATAGAGGTGGCGATTGCCCGCACCCACGCGGCGTGGAAGGGCCGTCCGGAAGCGCGCGAAATCGAGGCGCTGTTTCTGGACGCCATAGGCCGGGCTACGCAAACAGTGTATATCGAAAACCAGTATTTCTCTGCGACGACTGTTGCTCGTGCAATTTTGGACAGGCTTGGGAACGCTGACTGTCCCGAGATCGTGCTCGTTCTGCCGCAAGAGCCAACAGGCTGGCTAGAACAGAATGCGATGGGTGTGCGGCAGCGCTGCCTGCTCGCACGGCTTCGTAACGCCGACAAATATGGACGGTTTCGGGTGTACATGCCCGTCGTGGGGGCACAGGGCGACGTGCCGGTAAAAGTGCATGCCAAGCTCATGATTGTAGACGGCCGATTTTCGCATATTGGGTCGGCAAATCTTAACAATCGCTCCATGGGGCTCGATACCGAATGCGATCTGGCGGTAGAAGGTGAACCTGGCTCCCTTGCGGTAAAATCGATTACGGCATTTCGCAATCGTCTGCTCGCAGAGCATCTTGGGGTATCACTTGACAGTATCGTGAAAGAAATTTCGGTATGCGGTTCGTTGATCGGGGCGATAGAGAAGCTTACAGGCTCCGGCCGAAGCCTCGTTTCGTTCCCCAACATTTCACCCGATTCGATCGACACCGCGCTTGCGGACTCAGAGCTCCTTGACCCTGACAGACCGGTCAAGCCCGAGCAAATCGCTGACCAACTTGCAGGCGACAAGGCTGGACAAATGACGCTCCGCAGCGCGTTAGTCCGCCTGGCAGCCGTAGTCATAATGCTTTTGGGACTTGCAGCACTGTGGCGCTGGGGACCGATTTCAGAGTTCGTTGATGTCTCGACGCTGGTGGCATGGGCGGACGCGCAACGCAGCGGATGGTCAGCCACTGCCGCGATCCTTCTCGCCTATGTGATTGGCGGGTTGGTCATGTTTCCCGTGATAGTCCTGATCGCGGCAACGGGCCTGTTTTACGGGCCTTTGACCGGACTGCTTGTAGCCGGGACAGGATCCGTTCTCGGTGCGGTGACCGGATATGGGATGGGACTATTGCTTGGACGTAAGGGGTTGCGGCGCTTCTCAGGGGGCTGGTTCGATCGCATCAGCCTGCAACTCGCAAGGCGTGGTCTACTGTCTATGACTGTGATCCGGCTGGTGCCCGTGGCGCCTTTTACAGTGGTCAACATAGCAGCCGGTGCGGCGCACATCCGCTTTCGAGACTTCGTCTTCGGAACGATGTTGGGGATGGCGCCTGGTATCTCGGCGATTACGCTGTTCTCCAGTCAACTCGGCGAGGTTGTGCACGAGCCCAGCGCTCTTAATATTGGAGTGCTGATCGCGTTGCTTCTCGTAATTGGAACAGCCGTAAAATGGTCCTGGCGGCACTTCATCCACCGCCGTGCAGACGCCGATGAAGCCCCGTGAATACATATCAGATACCGCTGTTCGGACCGCTTCTGGCCCGTTGCGTTTTGCCTCATACAACATCCATCGTGCCGTGGGAAATGACCGGCGCCGGGATCCCGCGCGTGTTGCGGCTGTCATCAATGAACTCAGTGCTGATGTTATCGGCCTGCAGGAAGTCGATTGGCATCACGATTCAGACGGGCAGGGGGCGCAACTCGAGTATCTGACCCATTTGCCCGGATATCAAGCGGTGGCCGGTCCGAACATTCGTAACCATCGGGGCCACTACGGCAACCTTTTGCTGACACGCTTGCCTATCCAGCGCACGCGGCAAATTGATCTGAGTGAGGTGAGGCGAGAACCGCGCGGTGCGATCGATGCCGATCTCGAGGTCTGTGGCAACAGTCTGCGCGTCATTGTCACACATCTGGGACTTGCTGCTCGTGAGCGGCGGCGCCAGGCTACGCGGTTGCGAGACATTGTCCTCGAGCGGCCCGGTCAACCGGGCGTGCTTCTTGGTGACTTTAACGACTGGCGCCCCGGACACCCGACATTGCGTCCGCTGCTGGCTGTGTGCGGCGCAACGGGACGCGCGGCAAGTTTTCCGTCATTCTGGCCCGTTCTGGCGCTTGACCGCATCCTGGCGTTTGCGCTTCCTTTGCCCGTCGTCCGGGCGCATGGATCCCCGCTCGCGCGCCTGGCGTCAGACCACTTGCCGGTCACGGCCGAGTTCGAGACCCGCGCTATCCTGCCGGAGGCGAATACGGCCGCACATTCACGCGGTTTCCTGTGAACCCGGAACTCTCTTCCCGGTTTGACGTTTACCAACTGTAAGTCTCGCGTACTGCGTTTTTTGGAAACGATCAGAAAGAAAAAATCAGATGAACGAAGACACTAAAAAATACTGGAAGTTTGGCGCGATGATCGCAACATCGATGGTCGTAATGTTTGGGGTGATGTACCTCAACTCGTACGAAACAAGTCATGTTCGCTGGAGCGAAACGCGGTTCTACATGACCATTCTCATGGGTGCGGCGATGGCCGTCATCATGCTCAGCTTTATGCTGAACATGTACAAAAATACAAAGATTAATGCGGGCATTTTCGCAGGTAGTCTTATCGTGTTTGCCGGTGCTCTCTGGCTCGTGCGCAGCCAGGTTACGGTTGGAGATGTGTCATATATGAAAGCGATGATTCCACACCACTCCATCGCCATTCTTACGAGTGAACGCGCTGGCATCGACGATGTGCGCGTCCGGACACTTGCCGATAAAATCATTGAGGCGCAGCGCCGGGAGATCAAAGAAATGAATTGGTTAATCGAAGATATCCGCGAAAACGGAAAGGCCGAGACCGAAGCGACAGCGATCAGCCGCGCACTCCCTGAATTTGACGCAACTAAATAACGGCGAGGAATCCCCCTCCGTGCAGGGTGGTTTGACGCATAAATATAGATCACGAAAGCACGAGGTCAAACGCCAGCCGGGAGGCGTTTCGAACCGTCGTCGGAAACTACGGCCCCCCCCCCTTAAGTTGTCATCTGTTTTATGGTGTCGCCGTCGTGGCGCGGTTTTCATCGCGCCGCAATGAAAGCGGGGATTCGTTGCCTGTCAATTCGCCACGCAGACGCGGCAGGGCCTCGGGATATTCTCTCTGCATGAAATCGATCAATTTTTCTCTGACATCACAGCGCAGCGTCCAGGCGTCGCCCGAATTGCGGGCGCCCATCAGTGCGCGCAGCTCAAGGGTGTGCTCCGTCGTATTTGTGACCTGAAGCCCCCAGACCTCACCGTCCCATAGCTCTGAGTTTTTAAGTATTTGGTGCAGTTCGTCGCGGACGCACTGAACCGGCACGGTGTAGTCGGTATAGAGGAATACTGTCCCCAGAATATCAGCGGTTTTGCGTGTCCAATTCTGAAACGGTGTTTCAATAAAATAGGAAAGCGGCACGATCAGGCGCCTGAGATCCCAGACGCGGACGACGACGAATGTCATGCGTATCTCTTCGATCCAGCCCCATTCGCCCTCGACAATGACAACGTCCTCGATACGAATGGGCTGCGTCAGCGCTAGCTGCACGCCGGCAATCAGGTTCGACAGTGCCGGGCGCGCAGCAAGACCGCCTACAATGCCGGCAATCCCAGCGGACGCAAAAAGGGTGACCCCGATCTGCCGGATTCCAGGGATCGCCATCAGAATCAGGCACAATGTAATGACGATGACGATTGCCGCCAGGATTCGCTGCAACAGCCGTACACGTGTGTGAACCTCTCTGGCTGTCAGATTATCCGCGACGCCGATGTTGTATCGGGCCGCAACGACATCGTTGATGACTTTGGTCAGATTGACCGCCAGCCAGCCGACGGCTGCAGTCAGGGCCAGACTTAGCAAACGCTCTATGCTGACTTTGATATCGTCGGCAATAGTGAGGCTTGGCAAAGCCAACAGCAAACCGAGGATTATAAAGATGGTGCGGGCAGGCTTCTTCGCATGGCGCACCAGGGAATTGTCGACGATCCCACTTGTGCGCTTCGTGAGCCGGTCGAGTGCCGTGAATACGATGATATACGCTACCATCGCGAGACCGGCGGCGATCGCCGCGGCCAAGATGTTTATCAGTACGGCTTCTACGGTAGTTGAAATACTGCCGGTGATCAGTGTGTTCATTATGCGCCTCCAAACTAAAAAGTCGGCGTCATGCCGCGCCGTGTCCGACGCTCCTGGCGAAAGACGGGATCGCCATACCCTTTGCGGATTCCATGGCGGCTGCCACAAGCTTGATCCGTAGTATACTGTCCGGAATGACGGAGATGGAATCGATTCCGTCCTTGACCGGGAACCACTCGAACTCGGGGATGGAGTTGCTGCTCAGGCATTGGGATGACTGCGCCGTCCTGGCATATCGGACCATTTGGCTGTACTTCACCAGTCTTTCCGAGCGCGAGAGTGCATCGGTCTTGATCCGTCCACCCTTCAAAACTTCCGATGGAGCCGCCGTACGCCCAGTCGCACATGAACCAAGCGGGACGTCCGCCCCAGTCATGGGACTGCCTCGTGAATCGACAATCTCGCGCGCTTTTATATTGGTGACGGTGGTGAGTTGGGATCTATTCGTTGTCAAGATATCAGAGTCCATCATTATCCCACTGTTTATTTGGGCCGCCGCACAGGACCGATTTTTAATTCCAGTATAGGAAACGCCGCGCCACGGCCATAGTTTCCCAACATTACACCAAATTCACGATCCTGAAAGCGGGCGATGACCTTCGATACGCCATCTTGTCATCTGAGCGGTGGCTTGACGTACCGCTGCGATATACAGCAACATTCAGGAGATAATCATGACAAGACTTGCAATACGGGAACGGCGGCCGCAAGGCCTGCGCCCGTTCTCTATGGCGTTGGTAGCGGGCTCTCTGCTGGCAGGCAGCACGATGGTGAATGCGGCGCCGGCGCCCGAGAGTTTTTCCGGCCTGGCTAAAAAGGTGACACCGGCGGTGGTTAATATCGCCTCCACCCATGAGGCAAAGGGTTCCGACAACCAGATACAGGAACTGCCGTTCGACTTTCCCGAGGGATCGCCATTCGAGAAATACTTCAGACAGTTCGGCGAGCGCGGCCACCAGGCCGAGCCTCGGATGGCAACCGGTCTTGGTTCGGGATTCATCATTGACCAGTCCGGTTATGTCGTCACCAACAATCACGTCGTGGATGGCGCAAAGGAGGTAACGGTGAAGCTGGATGACGACTCAGTCTATCCGGCCAAAGTCGTGGGGGTGGACCCGCTGAGCGATGTAGCTCTTTTGAAGATCGATGCGAAACGACCGCTTCCTGCTGTCCAGTTTGGGGACTCGGACAAGGCCGAGGTCGGGGACTGGGTGATGGCCGTAGGCAATCCGTTCGGATTGGGTGGCACGGTTACCGCGGGGATCGTTTCCGCGCGCGATCGCGTTATCAACGCCGGTCCTTATGACGACTTTCTGCAGATCGACGCCTCCATCAATCAGGGTAATTCCGGCGGCCCCCTGTTCAGCACGGACGGTGCAGTCATCGGCGTGAATACCGCGATCTATTCACCCAATGGCGGGAACATCGGAATCGGTTTTGCCGTTCCCTCGAACATTGTTAAGTCGGTAGTCGCGCAGCTCAAGGAAAACGGGCGGGTCGAGCGCGGCTGGCTTGGTGTTCAGATACAAAAACTTACCCCGGAAATAGCCAGTGCTGTGGGTCTGAAAGAGGCGCAGGGCGCTATGGTGGTTGACGTCACTCCAGGTGGTCCGGCCGCCAAAGCCGGGATAAAGCAGGGCGATATTGTCGTGAAATTCGCCGGTCAAACGATCGTTGGGCCGCGCGATCTTGGCCGCGTGGTGGCGCAGGAGCCAAGCGGGAGCAAGACGAAGCTGACGATCTGGCGGGACGGGAACGAAAAAGTTCTGGCAGTCGTCACCGGCCCGCAACCGGCGCAACGCCGCATGGCTGACAATCAGCCCGCAGGTGAGCAGCAAGGCGCCTATCGCGCCACGGACCTCAATGCCGATCTGGCGCCATTGTCCGCTGAACGGCGCGCCGAACTTGGCATCGGAGACGACATAAAGGGTGTGCTGGTCCTGGATGTAAAGGAAGGCTCGGTGTTCGAGCAGGGCCTGCGGGCTGGCGACATCATACAGCAGGTTGGCCAAACTCCCGTCACTTCGCCAAAGCAGGTCGACGATCTGCTTCAAAAGGTCAAGTCTGGTCCTGAAAAGTCGGTTCTGATGCTGGTTAACCGTCAGGGCCACGATCTGTTTCTCGGCCTGAAGCTCGGTATCGCCTGACGGCCCGCACGAAACCTGGATGAGCGGCGGGGTGCATATGGCAAACCACTATACGGCCCGCCGCTTTTCGTCAGGACGTCCCACGGACAAACATTGCGGTCATGACGAATAATCGGAGATATAGTATCGAACTGGGAGCCGGGGAGTCCTGGCCCAGGCCCACGAAAGGCGGGACGATGCGCATCCTGGTTATCGAAGACGACAAAAAGACAGCCGACTATATCCTGAAGGGACTGGGGGAGTGCGGATATGTGGCGGATCACGCCGCCACGGGGCCGGATGGTCTGCATCTGGCCACCAGCGGCCAATATGACGCGCTCATTGTCGACCGGTTGCTGCCCGGTCTGGACGGTCTGTCCATTGTGCGGGCCCTGCGTGCCGCAAAGATTGCGATGCCGGTGCTTATCCTGAGCGCGCTATCACATGTGGACGAACGGGTAACCGGCCTGCGTGCGGGTGGTGACGATTATCTCACCAAGCCCTTCGCCTTTTCCGAGTTGCAGGCCCGGCTTGAGGCGCTGCTGCGCCGGCCCCACATTATTGCGCAACAAACGACGATTGAAGTCAGTGACCTGACTATGGATCTGCTGGCCCGCAAGGTTATGCGCGCGGGACGTCCGATCGATCTCCGGCCGCAGGAATACAAGCTTCTGGAATATCTGATGCGCCGGGCGGGTCAGGTGGTCACGCGCACCATGCTGTTTGAAGGCGTCTGGGATTTTCATTTTGATCCGCACACAAATGTTGTCGATGTCCATATCAGCCGTCTGAGAAACAAGATCGACAAGGGCTTTGACGAGCCCCTTATCCACACGCATCGCGGTGGCGGGTATTCGATCCGTGCAAACTAAACTTTTCCGGACCTCCGGCTTTCAGATCGCACTCCTTTATCTTGGGCTTTTGAGCGTCACGTTGCTTGCGCTGGTTGCTTTCATTTACTGGTCGACAGCAAATCTCATTGATCGCCAGATGCGTGATACGATCGGGGCGGAAATCCGGGGGCTCGCCGAACAATATCGCCAGGAAGGGCTTCCCCGGCTTGTCGAACTGATCAATGCGCGCAGCGGTCCCACGGGCGATCCGCAAAATGTCTATCTGCTGGTCAATCCGATGTTCGCACCGCTGGTTGGCAATCTGACATCCTGGCCCGAAGACCCGCCCGGTGCTGACGGCTGGCTTGAGGTCCGCCTCGTGCGGGGTGGCAGTGATTCCGGCAGGCGTCATCTTGTGCGCGGGCGGGTTTTCGATTTGACGCGGGGATATCACCTCTTCGTCGGGCGCGATACAGTGGCGCAAAGTGACTTCCAGACGATCATGGTCAATGCAGTCGCATGGGCGCTTGTTCCCACCCTTGTTCTTGGTTTGCTGGGCGGGCTTTTGATTGGGCGGTACAGCCTGCGCCGCATTGACGCCGTAAGCGCCACCGGCGAAGACATTGTCAACGGCGATCTGTCGCGGCGGGTGCCGCTTACCGGCAGCGGTGACGAGTTTGATCGTCTGGCCCAGACAATCAACAAGATGCTGGATCAGATTGATATGCTGATGACCGGTATGCGAACGGTGACTGACAGTCTGGCGCATGATCTGCGCAGCCCCCTGACCCGCGCCAAGAGCGGCATCGAGCTTGCGCTGCGCAAGGACACGGATGTGCACACCTACACGCAGGTCCTTGAGCAGACAAATGCCGAGATTGATACAATCCTGCGCACCTTCGAAGCGCTGATCAGCATTACCCATGCCGAGGTTGGTATGAACCGCCTGGCCTTCGGCCCGCTCGATGTTGCCGCTCTGGTAAGCGATCTTGTCGAGGTTTATCAGCCGATGGCCGAAGGCGCGGGCATCACGATGACAAGTGAGCGTCCAATGGAAATGATGATCAACGGGCACCGGCAGTTACTGGCCCAGGCGACTGCAAATCTTCTGGAAAATGCGATCAAATTTACCCCCGCAGGCGGGCGGATTGAGGTTTCGCTCACACATGACGGCGGCGCACCTGTTCTCGCTGTGTGCGATTCGGGACCTGGCATTCCGCCGGATGACCGCGAGCGGGTCCTGCAACGCTTCGTGCGCCTTGACGACAGCCGGGGCGCGCCCGGCAGCGGCCTTGGTTTAAGCCTGGTCGCAGCGGTCGCCAGGCTGCACGGCGGCCGGCTGATGCTGGCCGACAATAAGCCTGGATTATCCGTTACGCTGACCTTCCCCGAGCGCTAACTGTTTCGTCCGGCATCTTCGCAGGGCGCCCCCGCCTCTCCGCCAAGCCAGTTGCCGAGACGAAATTCGACCCACGCCAACCCTCCCAGCCCCATCAAAACGGCGTGCCCAACCGCCGCTTTGGAATAATCCGCAGGACGAAGGAGCCCCGATCAGGGCATTGGATATGGCGGTCAACTGGCCTAAATCACTGGAAGATTATATCTTCCAGTGTGACTGCGGCAGCCAATATTGAGCCTATGATTTCGAGAAGAAGTTGCAGGCCTTCGGCCTGCGGCCATCCGTAAGTGGCCCTGAAGATGCAGGCGCCAACAAAGGTTATTGTTACAACAACGTGTCCGTTGAAACGTTCTTCAAATCGTTTAAGGCCGGGATGATCTGGCGGCAGAAATGGCAAACAAGGCGTCACTCAGCCACTTTCAGATTTTAAAAAAAATCTCTGAGTAAAGATGCCGTCAGGAATTACCTGCGCCACTTATTACATCTAAAACTACGAAAAGGTAATCAGGTCCGTTGAGGAACCATTTCGGCTCTCAATCATTATTAATCTATCGGGCAACGACGATTCATAACGATCGCGAGAACAGCTATGCACAAACTGAAAAACTCAATTCTTGTGGTAGATAATGAGCCACACGCCCACAAGATGTTGGGCGCTATTTTGAGAGAGAACGGCTTTAATACCTATGAGAGCTTCTCGGGCAAGCAATCTCTACGTATGTTCCGTTCGGCGAAGCCTGACATGATCATGCTTGATCTTGCACTGCCCGACATGGACGGGAAAGAAGTTATTACCTCGATAAGAGAGTGCTCCCAGATACCCATTATCATAGTCACGGCCCGGTCATGTGATGAGGATATTGCAACGGCGCTGAACCTGGGCGCCAATGATTACATCTGCAAGCCCTTCAACGTAGGCGTACTGCTGGCCAGGACTAATGCGGCGTTACGCGGTTTTGCTGTGCGAGAGACAGGCAAGCCATATATGATTAATGGGCCGCTTCGTATGAACCTCGTCCGCCACGAAGTTTTTATGAATGACCGCAAAGTATCGCTTACGCCCAAGGAGTACAATCTGCTGCGATATCTAATGATTCATTGCGGAAAAATGCTAACGCATAGGGATATTCTGCGGGCCATTTGGGGGACCGGGCATATAAATGATACAGCCTATCTACGTGTGTATATCCAGCAAATTCGGGAAAAGATTGAGGAAACCCCGAAGATGCCCAGCATTATTATGACAAAGCCTGGTGTAGGTTATTACATGGAACACGCAGGAACCACTATGGCCCGGCACAGAGAGGCGGCGCCGTTATTGTTTCCCGTTCACGCGGGAGCCTAATTCGCCCCCGGTCTATCCGTATATGTAGATGCGCCCGATAAAATACTGGAACGGGTTGAAGCGGCAGAAACGACTTCTCTGAAACCGCGAGAAACTTTGCGCGGTCATAACAATCTGTATTCTGAAAATATTCCGGAAGTTTCTTCGCGAGATACTGGATCGGTGCAACGGCGACATTTATGACGCCTTTATGCAAAACCATAGGAATCATATTACGATTTTATCAGGGGGCAACTATCTAATAGGAGTGCTGCAAAGCACTGTTTGTAACGAGTTATCAGGAGATAAATATGAACAAGGAACAGGCCGGTGGCAAGTTTGAACAACTCAAGGGAAAAATGAAAGAGACCTGGGGTAAACTTAGCGACGATGACGTTGCACTTTACAACGGCAAGCGCGAGCAGTTTCTGGGCAAACTGAAAGAACATTATGGTCTTGCCAAAGAAGACGCCGAGAGAAAGGTAGAGCAACTCGAACGCTCTCTGTAAGGCGCAAACGCTTGTATAAATCTGCTGGACACCTTCCCTGAACTTGCGGATTTAAGTGTGATGGGGATACCCTTCGAATAATTCGCACCTGATACACCCAGTATCAGGTTTTTTTTGCGCAGGCGTTCTATCTTTATGCAGAATTTATGAAATTGGTTTGAACCCCCGGCGCATTTTTACACACTAAATCTTAAGCTTATCTCGCAGCGGTTATCCCCTGCAGTGTTTGTTGCCAAGCAAACACTGCAGGGGATAACCGCTGGCTAAAAGACTTCCACAATCGAAAATGGAGAATAAAATATGTTGAAGCGCGTTTTGTACACAACGT
The DNA here is from genome assembly GCA_030652895.1 of Alphaproteobacteria bacterium. Classification (GTDB taxonomy): domain Bacteria; phylum Pseudomonadota; class Alphaproteobacteria; order UBA11222; family UBA11222; genus UBA11222. The sequence continues at coordinate 1,615 of JAUSQH010000250.1, read as the reverse complement.
CGAGCATCGTTCTAGCAACTGGTATGGCCATCGGCGCGGCTAATGCGATAGTTATTGACTCATTTAGCACTCCTTTATCCGCTCCAGGCGGTGTACTTTTACAATCTGGCCCTGGCACGGCAACAGACGTGTCTGCCGGAGCGGGCATCCTCGGCGGTGACCGTGAACTTGTTCTTGTCAATCTGGGTGGGGCAGGCGACACGGTGAGCGCCAATGCTAACGGCGGCAGCTTCCAGCATAATAACGGCAGCGGGGCAGGGTCATCCTTGGTGCGCTGGGATGGAACAGGTGGTACTACGGGTCTTGAATTCGGTTTGGGTAATATCGACTTAACGGAGGGTGGAGCAAATGATTCGGTTCAGATTGACGTACTGTTCGCAGATCTGACCAGTGGATCGGTTACGATGACCTTTTATACGGACGCGACTAATTTCTCGGTCGTCAACGTAAACCTGCCCACTGGCACGTCACAGCATTTCTTCGAATTCTCCGAAATTTTAGCGTCTGCGAACATCGGCTCTGACGGTGGTGTCAATCTGACGACGGTCAACGCCATCGAGCTTTTGGCGGAAGGGGGACCGGGTTTTGATCTTTCCCTGGACTTTATCCAGACCACATTGGACGTGACGCAGGATGTACCTGAACCTGCGTCTATGACCCTGCTTGGCGCTGGCTTGATAGGTCTGGCTGGTATCAGACGTCGTCGCCAACGGTCATAAACTTTTAAAGCTGGTTTGTAGGAAACGGCGGTCATCGACCGCCGTTTTTTATTCGGGGAGCGGCTCGGCCACGCAGCGTCTGCATGCGCGCAAGCTTTTACTATCCGTGGTCGTAACCTTAAGCATGCCGCATGATTTTTCATGACTGTTTATCATCACATGAAACTTATAGCTCCATCAGGCGTTATTCAGATACAGGATTAATGGAGGTTTCATGGCACATTTGAACCACAACTCGCCCAGTCGTGGATATAACGGCGTCGTAATAAATGTGGCGCCAAAGTTCGATATTCGAATGCGCGATCAAGTCCGTTTGGACACGTGTGTCGACGGAAATCATCTCAACCACCCTGCAGATGCCGTCAACAAACCCGGAAACGACAATGGGCCTATGGCCGCGGACCCACTGTTTGGTCTCGCAAAGATCATCACGAATGCATTGGCCAATATGGTGTCCAAAGGCGCCGTCACGGCAAGAAAAAAGCCTTGCGCCAAGCATGGGATTAGCTGCCCCAGATTTACGCCACCGCTACCGTGAATGTTCTTCTATCTGCACACGCACGGACCGTTGTCTCATTAAAAGACGTGTCCAAAGTCTGAATAAGATAAATCGGCCAAAGAAAAGGAGCCCTCTCGGGCTCCTTTTTTAGCAACCAATCTGTATGGCTATAGGGGCGGGTTTGCGCGCCGGCCAGTTACCAGACTGTAAATGAGACTCGCGATGAAGAGTACAACGAAGATCACCGCAAGAAATTGAGCGATACTGGAGAAGCTGGCGGCAAGACCACCGAATCCGAGCACGCCCGCTATGACGGCCAGGACAAAAAATAGAATTACATAGCTCAACATCGCGAACTCCTTCCCTTTATGTTTATTTCCACACCGGCTTACCAAGA
>JAUSQH010000065.1 GCA_030652895.1 Alphaproteobacteria bacterium | reverse complement strand
AGGCGGTGCTGATGCTGGCGGCGCATTATTTCGAAAACCGCGAAGTGCTGCAAGGCGCGGACGGCGGGGCGAATATGCTTGTGCTGGGCGTGCCTGCGTTGCTGGCGCCCTATAGAATAATGAGGCTGTGACATGATCGGGGGCTTGCGGCAGCGGGTGACGCTGCAACGCCGGAGTGAAGTGGCGGATGCGGGCGGCGGCGTCAGTTTGAGCTGGACCGACGCCGGCGAACTGTGGGCGGAGGTAACGCCGCTTCAGGGACGTGAAACCGTGCAGGCCATGCGGCTGCAACCCACGCAAACCTATCTGATCCGGTTGCGCTATCGCGACGATATTACGCCAGCCGACCGGCTGGTGTTCAAGCAGCGCGTTCTCAATATTCGCAGTGCGCAGAATGTGAATGCGCGCGGCCAGTGGACCGAGTGCCGCTGCGAAGAGGGTGTGGCCGGTTAAGGCTACCGTCCCGACTGATTTCAAACTTTTTGAGAGGTATGCCATGACTGCGGCAGGCTGGGAGCTGCAACAGGCGATCTTTGCGCGCCTGGATTCCCTATTGGCGGAACCGGTCTATGACCATGTGCCGCAAAATGCGCCATTTCCCTATGTGGTTGTTGGTGACGCCACGGCGACCGCGTGGGGTGCGGGGGATCTGAATGGCGAAAGCCATGCGCTGAGCATTCATATCTGGTCGCGTTATCAGGGGCGCAAGGAAATGAAGCAGGTCATGGCCGCCATTATGGCGGCGCTTGATGGTGTGGTGCTGACCCTGGCCGGGCATCAGCTTGTCGATATGCGGTTTGTGTTTGCCGACGAATTTCCGGACCCGGACGGTATATCGCGCCATGGGCTGGTGCGGTTTCGCGCGGTTACGCATCCCATCTGAAATTTCTCACGCGTTGAAAGGAGAGACCAATGGCCGCACAAAAAGGCCGCGATCTGCTGTTGAAAACCGATAGCACCGGCGGTGGCGTTTTTGTCACCGTGGCGGGACTGCGCAACCGCAGCCTGTCGCTGAACGCCAGACCCGTTGATATTACCAATGCGGACAGCGTCAATGGCTGGCGCGAAGTGCTGGAGGGGGCGGGCGTTAAATCTGCATCCCTGAGCGGAACAGGTGTGTTTCGCGACGATGCGGCGGATGAAACCGTACGCGGATTTTTCTTTAACGGCACAATTCGAAACTGGCAATTGATTGTGCCGGACTTTGGCATCATTCAGGGCGCATTCCAGATTACGGCGCTTGAATATGCCGGTGAATATGATGGCGAGGTTACCTATTCGCTGGCGCTGGAGAGCGCGGGCCAGCTTGGTTTTACGGTGATCTGAGCATGGCAAATCTGCATCGCGGTGAGATTTCGGCGGTTCTGGACGGTGAGCGGCATACGCTGTGCCTGACATTGGGGGCGCTGGCGGAACTGGAGGAGCGGCTGGGCGGGGAAGATATTCTTGCGCTGGCGCAGCGCTTTGAAAGCGTGCGCATCACGGCGCGTGAAGCGATTTGCGTGATCGGCGCCGGATTGCGCGGGGCCGGGCACGACATATCAGATGAAGCGGTGGCGCGCATGCAGGTGGACGGCGGCGTGCCGGGATATCTTTCGCTGGTGATCAATCTGTTGCAGGCGGCGTTTGGCGCGGAGGCCGCGCCGGATACTGCGGCAAGCGGGGACGTCAATGCCCCTTTCCCTGGCGGCGTCTGATGGGGTTGGCCTTTGGGCAGCTTTGTCTGACGCCGGACCAATTCTGGCGGATGAGCCCGCGAGAGCTGCAAGCGGCATTTGATGGTTATTACGGCGCGGGATTAGGCGTGCAGGGTGCGCCGGTCATGGGCCGGGGTGACTTTGATGTGCTGTGCGCGCAATTTCCAGATCAAGGAGTAGAATATGCCCCCCATCGATGAAAACGGTCTGGCGAGCGGCAGTACGCTTCAGCAGAGCGATCAGCAGTTACAGAAACTGGGCGAGCTGCGCGTTCGCACGCGGGAGTACAGCCAGGATTTGCGCGCCCTTGGCGTTGCCGGACGCGATACGGGCGAGACGCTGGCCCGCGCCTTTACGGGTGCCGCGTTACGGGGCAAGGATCTTTCCGAAAGTTTCCGGTCGGTTATTCTGTCGTTGAGCCAGCGCACAGTGCGCTCTGCCGCCCGCTCATTTTCCGGTGCGGTGACATCGGGGCTGAGTGGCCTGCTGGGGAATGTGTTGCGCAATGCCGATGGAAACGCGTTTGCACAGGGACGCGTGATTCCGCTGGCGCGGGGCGGTGTTGTCAGCGGCCCCAGCTTCTTTCCCGTGCGCGGCGGCGCCGCCGGACTGATGGGCGAAGCGGGGCCGGAGGCTGTATTACCCCTGACGCGCGGGCCGGATGGCCGGCTTGGGGTGGCGGCCGGGGATGGGGGCGCAGGGCGGCCCATCACCATCAATTTCAATGTCACCACACCTGACGCCGAGGGTTTGCGCCGCTCCGAAGCGCAGATTAGCGCCATGCTAGCCAGGGCGGCGGGGCGCGGCGGGCGTAATTTGTAACGGGAGCGGGCAATGGCATTTCACGAAATACGCTTTCCAACCGGCATCAGCCTTGGCGCGAGTGGCGGGCCGGAGCGGCGCACGGAAATTGTGACGCTGGCCAGTGGATATGAGGAAAGAAATAGTCCGTGGGCGGATTCCAGGCGGCGTTATAATGCGGGCTATGGGGTGCGTTCGCTGGGGGACATTCACCAGGTCATTGCATTTTTTGAAGCGCGCAGCGGGCGGCTGCATGGTTTCCGGTTCAAGGATTTCAGTGATTTTCAATCACCGCCGCCGGGCAGCGTCATTAGCTCCAATGACCAGATCATCGGTACAGGCGACGGGATGGCGCTGGATTTTCAGCTTTACAAGAATTATATCAGCGGCAGCCAGTCCTATGCGCGCGTCATCACGAAACCTGTAGACGGGAGTGTGCGGGTCGCACTGGACGGCGTGGAGCAGAGCGCGGGGCTGTTCACCGTGGACAGCGCCAGCGGCATCGTGACGTTTTCTGTCGCGCCGGGGGCGGGCGTCAGTGTCAGCGCCGGGTTCACATTCGATGTGCCGGTGCGTTTTGACGCGGACTTTCTGGAGATCAACCAGGCCGCATTCAATGCCGGACAAATTCCCAATATTCCACTGGTTGAGGTGCGGTTATGAAAATTTTACCCGCCGGAATGCAGGCGCATCTGGATGGCGGCGCCACCAATTTATGCCATTGCTGGAAGCTGACCCTGCGCAGCGGCGCGGTGTCGGGGTTTACCAGCCATGACCGGGATCTGAATTTTGACGGGGTGACATATTCGGCGCTGAGCGGATTTGAAGCCAGTGCGATGGAAAGCTCGCTTGGGCTGAACGTCGATGATCTGGAAGTTATGGGCGCGCTGAGCGCCACGGCGCTGAACGAAGCCGATCTGGCGACGGGTAAATTTGACAATGCGGACATTCAGATATTGCGGGTGAACTGGCGAAATGTCAGTCAGCGCGTCGTGCTGGCGAGCGGTAATCTGGGCGAGGTGAGCCGTGGCGCGGGCGGCTTTCGCGCCGAGGTGCGGGGGCTGGCGCATCATCTCAATCAGCCGCGCGGGCGGTTGTACCAGTATGGCTGCGATGTTGATCTGGGTGGGGCCAAATGCGGGATAAATCTGGCATTACCGGAATTTACGGGAACCGGCAGCGTACAGAGCATTCCGGATATTCTGGATGACCGACGTTTATTTACCGCAGACAATCTGGGCGGGTTCGCCGGTGAATGGTTTACACGCGGGAAAATCCGCTGGACCAGCGGGGCGAATGACGGACTGGCCATGGAAGTGAAGCAACATACGCTGGCCAATGGCGTTGTGACGATCGATTTATGGCTGGCGATGCCGAGGCCAATCGCCATGGGCGACACGTTCAGCATCACTGCGGGGTGCGACAAACAGTTTGCCACCTGCACGGCGAAATTCAGCAACGCGGTGAACTATCGCGGATTTCATTTGATGCCGGGGAATGACTGGATTCAGGCCTATCCGCGGTCGGGCGACGCCAATGATGGCGGACATCTGTGATGCGCAGTGAACGGATTATCGAGGCGGCGCGCGCCTGGATCGGGACACCCTATCAGCATCAGGCGAGTTGCCGGGGCGCGGGATGTGACTGTCTTGGCCTTGTACGCGGGGTGTGGCGCGATGTGTATGGCGTGGAGCCGGAAGCGGCCCCGCCTTACGCCATGGACTGGGCGGAGGCCGGGGCGGTTGAGTTGATGCGCGACGCCGCACGCCGGCATATGCGCGAGATTGCATTGGGCCGCGCCGGGCCGGGGGATGTGGTGATGTTCCGCATGGTGCGCAGCGGCCCCGCGCGCCATGCCGGGATACTGTCCGGGGCAGAACGCATTATTCACGCCTGTTCGGGGCATGCGGTGCGCGAGGAAGCGATGGGCCAGTGGGCGCGGCGGGCCGCCTATGCGTTCCGGTTTCCAGCACAGGAGCACTAAATATTATGGCGACACTGGTTTTGACATCGGCGGCGACGGCCCTTTCGGGCGGCGCGGGGCTTGGTTTGTTTTCGACGGCGGCGCTTGGTCTTGGCGCGGCGGTGGCTGGAAATTTTGTCGACCAGAAACTGTTTGGCGGTGGTGGCCGGCAACTGGAAGGCCCCCGGCTGGATGAGTTGCGTATTCTGACATCGACGGAGGGTGCGCCCATTGCACGAATTTATGGCCGGGTGCGTGTCGCGGGGCAGGTGATATGGGCCGCAAAATTCAAGGAAGTGGCCAGCACCACCAGCCAATCTGCGGGCGGGCGTGGCGGCAAGGGGCTGGGCGGCGGCGGCAGTTCCACAACAGGCAGCACCACCAGTTATGCGTATTTTGCACGTTTTGCGGTCGCCCTGTGCGAAGGGGAAATCACCCGCATTGGCCGGGTTTGGGCGGACGGGCGGCTGCTGGATGTAAGCGCCGTCAATTTTCGCGTTTACCGGGGCACGCCCGATCAGATGCCCGATCCGTTAATCGAAGCCATTGAGGGGGCGGGTAATGCGCCCGCATTTCGCGATATTGCCTATGTGGTGTTCGAGGATCTGGCGATGGCGGAGTTCGGCAACCGGGTGCCGCAACTTTCGTTCGAGGTTTTCCGTGGCCTGAACGATGTGGAGGAGTTAATTCGCGGGGTGGATATGATTCCCGGTTCCACCGAATTCGGGTATGACCCGCAAATACAGATCAAGGATCTGGGAAAGGGTAAAACCGGGCCGGAAAACCAGAATAATTCAAGCGGGCTGAGCGACTGGGATCTGGCGCTTAATCAGTTGCAGGACACCTGCACGAATTGCAAATCGGTCGCGCTGGTGGTGTCGTGGTTTGGCACCGACCTGCGTGCCGGGAGCTGTCAGGTTCTTCCTGGTGTTGAGAATGTGGACAAGACCACCCTGCCGGATTCCTGGCAGGTTGATGGGGTTGGCCGGGGTTCGGCCCATGTGGTGAGCCAGGTGAACGGGTCCCCCGCCTATGGCGGCACGCCG
>JAUSQH010000049.1 GCA_030652895.1 Alphaproteobacteria bacterium | reverse complement strand
CGTCACCCTGCTGCGCAACACTGCGGGCGGCGAGTTACCCATATGCACGCCGGTGCGCTGGAGGGCGAGCGAATTTGTGCTGGTGAAATCCGTCACCGAATCCGACGGCGCGCAGTACGAAGTGATCCGGCACTGGCCGCTGGGTGAGTTGCCATGATCGTTTGGGTGGCTAGAATGAGTCGCTATTGATAGGGTTAGGAGACGTTTTGATGGGCGGTTTGGATAAATCGTGTCTGACCCTATTTATTGCCGTGGATGGCGCGGCGCGTTATGGCTATAGCGCGGAACGCGTCGCGGTGCAGTCGCTGGCAGGCGGTGTTTCCTCGGCGGCGCAGGGCAGGAGTTTTATCGACGGCTTCAAGTCTTCGTTCATTCCTTCGGCGCTGACGTATATGGCGGTGAGTATGCGGGCGGCGATGGTGGATAGTTCGAGGTTGTATGTTGACCCCGTTACCGGCGAAACGAAGAATCTTTCGGGCAGTAGCTCAGGATTTTTGGGGGATGGTTATAAAGTCGGTGGCGCACGTTTGGTGTTTGACAAGGCACTTGGTGCGTTTAAAACATGTGATAGCCCCCTAGGCGGCTGCCAAGGTAGTGCTGGAAGAATATTCGGAATGCAATATGGCGCAGGTAGCTGGCAAGACCGCCTGGTTGAAGCTTATGCCGGGCCGCACGATGCGTTGAACTCTTCGTACTGGTACAACAGCCTGGGTAACGGCATCAATCATCAAGGGCTGGCGAGCGCATTTGGCGAAGTGTTGAACGGACTGAATGTCATCCCGGCTTCCGCGTTTGCCGGTGCGTCGGTTGTCCAACCGTACAATTATTCATCGGTGTTCGGGCGTTGAATAAGATTCGGCTCATTGTCGTGCTTGGCATGTTGTTTACGCAAACGGCATGTGCTGCTGAGCAAGCATTGTCGCGCGCACCAGCCAAGGCGGGGAATTTCGATAATGGCGATTTGTGTAAGAGCCTTTATGGCCGGTATTTACCTAAAGGAGAGTGCCTGAGTGGTAACTGCCCATTACAAAGCACATTGCTTGATGTGTTGGGCACGAGATACCCGCCTCCAGGAACACCGTTCAACAAGGGTGATGAACGTTACGTTGAAATATTCTTCGGAGCAAATGGCAATTTGAATGCCAAAGTGGTAATTGGCGGGTTTATTACTAGCTGGGAGGCTGGCGGTTCTGCCTGCGACCAAGGCTGGCTAAAGCTGAGCCGTCGCAGCGAAGGTGGTGCAGAAGGTAATGACACACGGGTAGACATCACCATCTATCTTCGCAAGAACACGGAAGGCGATTTGGTCGTGTTCCAAACCGTCAAAGGCCGGACGACCAACCTGTTCGGGCTGGCCCAATCGAATATCGACGATCAAGCCTGGATCGTCTTCAAGCGCAAATAAATGGGAACGAATAAATGGGGTCAAACGAATAAATGGGGTCAGACACTGACCCTTCCCCTCAAACTAATCTTGTAGAACAATAAGTTGCGGAGTATACAACCGCAAAAACGGCGCATGCATCAACAAAAAATGGGGTCAGACACCAACAAAAAATGGGGTCAGACACGATTATCGGCATTCCCCAGAAAAATAGCCCCGGGTAAACTCACCCAATGCCCAAAGTGCTCGATAAGCTTGGCTTCAGATTCTTCTTTTTCGCAGGGAAGATCAGGAGCTGCCGCATATCCATGTTGAGCATGGCGACAAGGTCGCAAAATACTGGTTAAACCCGGTTGAGCTTGCCAGCTCGGTCGGATTCCGCGCCCACGAACTGGGCAAGAATCGGACATTGGTTATTGAGCATCGCAACCTGTTTCTGGAGAAGTGGCATAAGCACCTTGGCCGTTAGAATGGATTCCCATGCTATTGACGTGAGCGTTGACGAGAACACGCTGCGCTTCGTGTTGGCAGATGGCCGGGAAATTTCGGCGCCGCTGGAATGGTTTCCGCGGCTGCGGGATGCCAGCCCGGAACAAAGAAAGAAGTGGCGGCTGATTGGCCGGGGGGTGGGCGTCCACTGGCCGGATGTCGATGAAGATATTGCGGTAGACACCCTGATGAGAAATTCTCTCTCGTAGGGGTTCTTTGCCCTGCGCCCGTGCAGATCCCGTGCCAGATTCAGCGGAATGATGTCCGGGTCTGATTCTTTTACACGCACATGAATCTTCATGGCCCGTCTTCCCCGCTACGTCATCCCCGGCCAGCCGCAGCATATCATCCAGCGCGGCAATAACCGGCAGACGATCTTTGCCGCCGAGGCGGACTATCAGTTCTTTCGCGACGCTTTGATCGAGGCTTCACTCAAGCACGGCCTCGCGATCCACGCCTATGTTTGGATGACGAACCATACCCACCTGCTGGCCACGCCCGAATTCGACGACAGCATCAGCAAGGTCTTCCAGTCGGTGGGCCGAAAGTATGTGCAGTACTTCAATTACACCTACAAGCGCAGCGGCACGCTGTGGGAAGGGCGCTACCGGGCGACGGTGGTGGACAGCGAGCAGTACCTGCTGACGCTGATGCGCTACATCGAGCTGAATCCGGTGCGGGCGGACATGGCG
>JAUSQH010000047.1 GCA_030652895.1 Alphaproteobacteria bacterium | reverse complement strand
TGCCATGTGGCGAGGGCGGCCTGGTTGACGGCGCCGTTACACAAAGTTTCGTTCAGCCAGGTGTCGAACTGTTCTGAAACGCCTTAGCTGCGCGGGTCGCCAAAGCCCTGCATATTGTGATAGCTCATGCCGCTGCCAACGATCAGCACCCCCTCGTCACGCAACGCCGCAAGCGCGCGGCCAGCAGCCAGATGCAGTTCCGGGTCAAGAGAGTGATGCAGGGACATCTGCACGATGGGAATTTCCGCTTCGGGAAAAATCAGCAGGAAGGGGATGAATACGCCGTGGTCAAAGCCGCGCGCCGCGTCCACGCGCGCGGGAAGACCCGCCTCGATCAGCAGACGGACGATATGCCCCGCCAGACCCGGTTCGCCGGGGGCGGGATATTTTAACTGATAGGTGTGTTCGGGAAATCCGTAATAATCATAAATCAGCGGCGGATTGGCGGCGCCGGTGACGGCAAAGGCGTCTTCCTCCCAATGGCCGGAAATCACCAGCACCCCTTTTGGCCGTTCCGGCAATGTTGCGGCCAGGCCGCGCAGCCATGCGGCCATACTGTCCCAGGTGTCGCGCGGCCCCATGGTCCAGTCCATGAAAAAGCACGGCCCGCCCCCATGCGGGATGAACAGAGAAGGTTGGGTTTTTCCTTGTGCTGGCATTCGATGCTCCGCCCGGTTCGCACGTTTTGCGTGCGATGAATGTTCCGTGGCATAGTTTATACTCAGTTTTCACCGGAACAGAAGCTTCCGGAAACGAGGCGGCGCAGAGCGGCCGGCGCGGTTCCCCGGAAAAATCAGCCCTGTTGATGGAAATGAGCGCGTGGTGGAGAAAAAGCAGGTCTGCGTTTATCGTTCAGTTTTTCTACATTCGCCGGAATTGTCCCGCCAGACCTTTTTTGCCGCCAGCGCACTCGTATCAATGAAAGCAAACATCTGGTGTTTTTGCGATAGCTTCCTATGGTTCGGCAAAATACAGTTGAACGTCACGAAGAGGTCAACCCGTTTTGATCGAGGTCATGGATGAACGCCCACCGGTCTGCAAGACTGGCCCAATCGCATCCCTTGACAGGGGAGGCTGGATACGCGAATTTAGTCGCTAATGCAAATCACTCGCAAAATGGTGGAATATATTGATGTCATCTCCCAGGCCGGTCAAAGCGCAAGTAAAAAATCTCAAGGGTTTGAAATTATTTGCTTTTCTAATCGCCACGCTGCCGTTTTCCGGGGTGGCGGCGGCCGCCGAGGTCAATGTCTATTCCTACCGGCAACCGGCCTTGATGCAGCCACTGTTCGATAAATTCACGGCCGTCAGCGGTATTACGGTCAACACTTTGTTTGCGGCAAAGGGTCTGGCGGAACGCATCCGGGCCGAAGGCATGAATAGCCCCGCCGATGTCCTGTTGACGGTCGACGTTGCCCGGCTGGTTGAACTGGAGGAAGCAGGCGTTACGCAACCCGTAGCTTCAGCGGTGTTAACGGGTGCTATTCCCGCCCCCTATCGTCATCCGCAGGGGGACTGGTTCGCCCTTACCCAGCGCGCACGGGTGGTTTATGCGGCGAAGGACCGGGTGAAAGATGGCGAAGTCACCACCTATGAAGCGCTGGCGGAGCCGCACTGGAAGGGCCGCATTTGCAGCCGCAGCGGGGCCAGCGATTATAATGTGGCGTTGCTGGCGGCACAGATTGCCCATCATGGGGAGGCGCAAGCCGAAAAATGGCTGCGGGGCCTGCGGGCCAATCTGGCGCGCAAACCCCAGGGCGATGACCGGGCGCAAATCAAGGCAGTAGCACAGGGCGAATGCGACATCGCGCTTGGCAATACCTATTATATGGCCATGATGCTGGCCGATCCCGATCAGCGGCGTTTTGCGCAGGCGGTGCATATCCTGTTTCCCAACCAGCCAGGTTCGGAACATCCATACGGAACGCACGTAAATGTTTCCGGGATGGCGATGGCCAAACACGCCCCCAACCCCGAGGCGGCGCTCAAACTGATGGAATTTTTGTCCAGCAGCGAAGCCCAGAATATTTATGCCGAATCCAACAGTGAATATCCTGTCCGTCCAGGTGTCCACGGATCCGCGCTGTCGCAAAGCTGGGGCCCTTTCAAGGCCGACGAGTTGCCGTTGACCGAAATTGCGAAGTACCGTATCCGTGCGCTTGAGATGGTCTATGAAACTGGCTTCGACCAATGATCCCGGCGTGACCAGCATCGCGGACAAGCCAGCCGCAACAGCAAAGCTGCATGTTGATCCCTGGAGCGCAGGTGCGCTTGTGGTGGCTGCATTGGTCGCCATGCCGGTGTTTTCCATAGCAATACTGGCGCTAAATCCGGAACGCAATATCTGGCCGCATCTGGCAAATACGGTTTTGCCGCACATGCTGCAGACGACGTTTCTGTTGCTGCTGGGGGTCGGGATTGGCACCGCCGTACTCGGCGTGGGAACTGCCTGGCTGGTCAGCCTGTGCCGCTTTCCCGGAAGGCGTATCTTCGAATGGGCCCTGCTTGCGCCCTTTGCGATGCCGGCCTATCTCACGGCCTATACCTATGTGGATTTTCTGGAATTTGCCGGGCCGGTGCAAACCACATTGCGCAGCATCATGGGCTGGGCGCGGCCCGCTGATTACTGGTTTCCCGAAATTCGTTCGCTTGGCGGCGCCATACTGGTTCTGTCAATGACGCTGTACCCCTATGTATATTTGAGTGCGCGTACAGCATTCCTGCAGCAATCCACTGGCGCGCTGGAAGTCAGCCGGACCCTTGGTCAGGGGCCATGGGCGGTGTTTTTCCGTGTTGCGTTGCCAATGGCGCGGCCAGCCATTGTGGTCGGCGTAATTCTCGCACTGATGGAAGCACTGGGGGATTTCGGCACGGTTGATTATTTTGCCGTGCGCACACTGACGGCTGGCATTTATGATGTGTGGCTGGGAATGGGCAATGCGGGCGGCGCGGCGCAAATTGCGCTGGCGCTACTGGGCTTTGTACTGCTGCTGATTACGCTGGAACGCATGGCGCGGCGCGACCGGCGCTTTCACAGCGTAGGCGGTGCGACGCGCGCCATGCCGCAGTTTGATCTGACGCCGCTTAAAGCAACGGCGGCAATCGGCGCCTGTTTGACGCCCCTGATCGGTGGCTTTCTGATACCGGCAGGAGTTTTGCTGCATATGGCGATAGGGCGTTGGGCGGCCTCGCTGAATTCGGCGTTCATTGGATATGCGATGAACAGTCTGTTGCTGGCGGCGGCGGCGTCCCTGCTTGCGGTATCCATCGGGTTGTTCCTGGCCTATGGCGCACGCCTTGGCGCGGGACGTGGACAGAAAATACTGACCCGTATTGCATCGGTCGGATACGTCATTCCCGGCGCTGTGCTGGCGCTTGGGGTGATGATCCCGTTTGGCGCGTTTGACAATGCGCTGGACGCGGTGCTGCGGGCGTGGTTCGGAATTTCCACCGGCCTGTTACTAAGCGGCACGGTAATCGCCCTGCTGTTTGCCTATGTTGTGCGGTTTCTGGCGCTGTCATTTGGCGCCATGGAATCTGGACTGGCGCGCATCACGCCAGCAATGGATATGGCGTCGCGCAGCCTGGGCCAGGGGCGGGGCGGCACATTGTGGCGGGTGCATCTGCCGCTGCTGCGCGGGCCTATTCTGACGGCGGTGCTGCTGGTGTTTGTCGACTGTATGAAGGAATTGCCGGCCACCATCATCCTGCGGCCGTTCAATTTCGACACGTTGGCGACCCATGTCTATACATTTGCATCACTTGGCCGGCTGGAGGACAGCGCGCTGGCCGGGTTAAGCATCGTGGCGGCGGGCATTTTGCCCGTTATTCTGCTCAGCCGCGCAATCTCGGGCAGGGGGCGCAACTGATTGATTGATCACTTGCGAAAAGGCCCTGAATTTGCTTCACTGCCGCCAATATCAAAAAAGGAACGGGAGGTCCGCAATGACGACTAAGGCATATGACTGGCTGGCATATCACACCACGCGCCTGGGGGATAAAGTCGCCCTGATCGATTTGCATTCGGATCGCCAATTTACCTATCGCCAGTTCAATGACCGGTGCGAGCGGCTGGCCGCTTATCTGACCAACAGTCTGGGCTTGGTCGCGGGCGACCGTGTCGGCATTCTGGCGCAAAACAGCTCCGATATCTTTGAGATGCAGTTCGCCTGCGCCAAGGCGGGGCTGGTGTTTTTACCGCTCAACTGGCGGCTTACGGTGCCGGAGCTTGAATTTATCGTCGGCGACGCCGCCCCCAAAGTGATGATCCCGGGGCCGGAATTCGCCGAGACCGGGGCGACGCTGCAGAAGCTGTGCAAGATACCGCATCTGCTGGAAAATAATTTCGACGGCAGCCCCAGCCAGTATGAACAGGCGATTGCCAAGGCGGGTAAGCTGACGGCGCGCGCGACCGAGCTTACTCTCGATGATCTTTCGACCATCATGTACACGTCGGGCACTACCGGTCTGCCCAAGGGGGCGATGATCACCCATGGCATGACCTTCTGGAATGCGGTCAGTTTCGGCGGACCAGCGCGCGTGACGACGGACTGCAAACATCTGGCGGTGATGCCGTTGTTCCATACCGGCGGGCTGAATTGCTATGCCAATATCGCTTTTCATCTGGGCGGCACGGTGGCGGTGGCGCGCGAATTTGATCCCGGCACGATTCTGAACCTGCTGGACAAACGTAATGGCCATGGCTTTACCCATTTCCTGGGGGTGCCATCCATGTATCTGTTCATGAGCCAGCATCCGGATTTTGCCGAGGCGGACTTTTCCGGTCTGGTGACGGCGGGCATAGGCGCGGCGCCGGCGGCAAAGCCCCTGTTGGAAACCTGGGCCGCAAAGGGCCTGGCGCTGGCGCAAGCCTATGGCATGACCGAAACCAGCCCGATC
>JAUSQH010000043.1 GCA_030652895.1 Alphaproteobacteria bacterium | reverse complement strand
GGCCATTATTAAACTTCATCTCCCTGGCGACAGTCTCACAAATGGATCCGGCGCTTCATATTCAGGAGTCCATTGACAAAAACAGCAAGCTGACCCCCGATATGAAATCCGCCCTGCTTTCGACTGCGCAAAGCCTTATCACCCTGTATGGGCTGAAATCGAAACGCGATATTTTCCTGATCGAACACGAAACCATGCCGCTAAAATATGACATGCCGAAAATTTTTTCATTCGCCGCCTGGAAAAGTGGCGCGAAAACCCCCCCACTACCCGCTTTGTAACCTGATCAAGCAGGCGACGCCCCCCTACCCCTTCTCCCGCATCAGGCGGCCCTGCTCGCGTTTCCAGTCCCGGTCTTTTTCGGTTTGGCGCTTGTCATGCTGTTTTTTGCCGCTGGCCAGAGAAATGACCAGTTTGGCCAGTCCGCGATCATTGAAATATAACCGCAACGGGATCAGCGTAATGCCCTGCTGTTTGCGCAGGCCCGACAGACGGTTGATCTGCTTGCGGTGCAAGAGGAGCTTGCGCTTGCGGCGTGGATCGTGGCTGTCGTAGCGGCCCGCAGGATCATAGGGCGGGATATAGGCATTGATCAGCCACATCTCGTCGCCTTCCACGTTGGCGTAGGATTCCGCGATATTGGCGCGGCCCGCGCGCAAGGACTTCACCTCGGAGCCTTTTAGCATGATCCCGGCTTCGACCGTTTCGCCTATTTCGTAATTATAGCGCGCCTTGCGATTATCAGCCAGCAACCGTCCAGCGTCTGATTTTTTTACCGGCTTCTTCGCAGCCTTATTTTTACCTGCCATATGTTTTATATACGACTTCTCAAACGTTGCCGCTGGCTTTTTGGCGATCAAGCAGGCCGAGCCCATCCAGTGCCGCACGCACCCGCTTTTCGGTCGGCTCTGACACCGGCACCATGGGCAGAAGCAATTCGTTGTTGCACAGTCCGCGCAAACTGGCGGCGTATTTGATCGGACCGGGGCTGGTTTCCACAAACAGCGCGTCATGCAGGGGCATGAGCCGGTCCTGCCACTCCAATGCGGTTTTGAAATCCCCCGCCAGCAGGGCGTTCTGGAACGCCGCGCATTCCGCCGGCGCCACATTGGCGCTTACTGAAATGCAGCCGTGTCCGCCGTGGGCGGCCTGGCCCAGCGCTGTACCGTCTTCCCCCGAAAGCTGAATGAAATCCGGTCCGATGATAGTCCGCTGCAAGCTGGTTCTGGTCAAATCATTGGTCGCATCCTTGACCCCAACAATATTCGGCAACCTGGCCAACCGCGCCATGGTCTCAACTGTCATGTTGACCCCGGTGCGCCCGGGTATGTTGTAAACCAGGATCGGAAAGTCTACGGCATCGTTCAGCGCCTTGAAATGCTGGTACATGCCTTCCTGGGTCGGCTTGTTATAAT
>JAUSQH010000028.1 GCA_030652895.1 Alphaproteobacteria bacterium | reverse complement strand
TCCAAAAAAGTGCTTGAGGTGCGAGCCGATATTGGCATTGCACTGGATGGCGATGCGGACCGGGTATTGATCTGTGATGAAAAAGGTCAGGTCGTAGACGGTGATCAGATCATGGCGCTGATCGGTGATTACTGGCACCGTAATGGGCGGCTGAGCGCCGGGGGGGTTGTAGGTACTATCATGGCCAATCTGGGGCTGGAGCGGTATTTTCAGGACCGGGGTCTTGAACTGTTACGCACCCAAGTCGGCGATCGCTATGTGGTCGAGAAGATGCGTTCCGACGGCTACAATCTTGGCGGCGAGCAATCGGGTCATATTATCATGAGCGATTATTCGACAACGGGTGACGGGCTGATCAGCGCGTTACAGGTGCTTTCTGTCCTCCACGAAGTAAACAAACCCGTCAGCGAGGCATTGCGCATGTTCGAGCCCGCGCCGCAATTGCTGAAGAATGTACGCTATAAAAGTGGTGAGCCGCTGGCGCATAAGGATGTCAAGCAGGCGATCTCCGATGGCGAAGCGCAGCTGGGCAAAAAAGGCCGCGTCGTGATCCGCAAATCCGGCACCGAGCCGCTTATTCGTGTGATGGCCGAAGGTGAGGACGAGGCGCTTGTCCATGCGGTGGTGGCGCAGATCGTCGTCGCACTCGAAGCCGTGATCTGAACGCGCCATGACCGTCTGCAAAGGCCGTGTGCTGAGCATTGCCGGGTCGGATTCCGGCGGGGGCGCGGGTATTCAGGCCGACATAAAGACCGTCACGGCATTGGGCGGGTACGCCACGACGGCGATAACGGCAATCACGGCGCAAAACACCCTGAGAGTGCGGGATATCCACCCTGTGCCATTAGCAGTAATTCGTGCACAGATTGATGCGGTTCTGGAGGATATTGGGGCCGATTGTATAAAGACCGGGATGCTGCCGAACATTCAAATTATCGAGGGGGTGTTTGAGCGGCTCGCGGCACTTGGCCCGCATATTCCCCGCGTCGTTGATCCGGTAATGGTGGCGACAAGCGGCGCCCGGCTGATTGACGAGGGTGCTGTAGCGGCCCTGAAGGCGCGGCTGATACCCGGCGCGGCCCTGCTGACCCCGAACATTCCAGAAGCTGAAATTCTTTGCGATATGAAAATACCCGGCATAGAGGCGATGAAAGACGCGGGGCAGGCATTGCGCGCGCTGGGAGCAAAGGCGGTGTTGCTGAAAGGCGGCCATGCGGCTGGACCACAGGTATACGATGTGCTGGTGAGTGCGGACGGCATTGAGATTTTCAGCAGCCCGCGCATTGATACCGAGAATACGCACGGTACCGGGTGTACTTTGGCATCTGCTATTGCCACAGGATTGGCGCAGGGCATGGGGCTGACGGATGCAGTGCGCCGCGCCCGCGCCTATGTGCACGAGGCGATCCGCACGGCGCCGGGATTTGGCGCCGGGCATGGGCCGCTAAATCACGGGCATACTGTGGGCGATAGTGATGCGGATTGAAATTCCTATTTACCAGGTTGATGCGTTTTCGAGTGAACTGTTCGCTGGCAACCCGGCAGCGGTTTGTCCGTTAAACGAATGGCTGGATGATACGAAAATGCAGGCAATTGCCGCCGAAAATAATCTTTCGGAAACGGCATTTTTTGTACCTGTAGACGATGGCTATCATTTGCGGTGGTTCACGCCAAAAGTCGAAGTGCCGTTATGCGGTCATGCTACGCTGGCCACTGGGCATATTGTGCTGAATATACTCAGGCCGGATATGGACCGCGTTATATTTGATACCCATAGCGGTCCGCTTGAAGTTAGGCGTGATACCGTTGCAGGGCGTTTGGCCATGTCACTCCCTGCAATGTTCAATACGCAAACTGTTGCGATGGACGCCTTTGCGGATGCACTCGGAAAAATGCCGGTGGAGATATATGCTGGGCCTTATCCCATGGCGGTGTACAATTCCGAGGAGGTAGTGCGAGCCTTGCGACCGGACATGGCAAAGTTAAGTAATATGGGGGGCGGTGTAATCGTTACGGCTGCGGGTGATTGCGGCGCGAAGTACGATGTGATTTCTCGTTTTTTTGCGCCCGCAAAGGGGGTGCCGGAAGACCCGGTCACGGGTAGCGCGCATTGTCAGATCATCCCATATTGGGCGAAACGGCTGGGACGGGCTGAACTTACGGCCTATCAGGCGTCTGAGCGGGGCGGCTTCCTGTATTGTACGAACGCGGGCGGGCGTGTGATATTATGTGGTGATTGCGCGCTGTATTTACAGGGGACGATCCTTATCTGAGACGCGCACTATCTGGCTGATTCCAACGCCTGACAGAATCAGCGCCAGCGCCACATAGGCGTTCCATTCCGGGCGTTCGTGCAGGAACAACGCGCCGATGAAGACCGCCCACACGGGGATCATATAATTGATCAGAGCGTAAAAGGTTGGCCCGGCGCTGGCGACCAGGCGAAAGAATATCAATGTCGGCAGCGCGGTTCCAAATACCCCCAGTACAATCACCACGAGCACAGACTCAATGGTCAGGTTCAGGCTGGCTGGCGGGTGGTGCAGCACCGCCAGAGGCAGCATGAGTACTGCGGCGATCAGGAGCGTTCCTGTCGTGGTAATCATCGTGTTGCGGACGCGGTTGAAAGGCGTAATCACCACATTGATAGCGTAGCAGGCTGCCCCGCCAAGTATGGCGAGTTGCGCAAGAAATGCCGCGCCGCCAAGATTGCGCAACGCCTCCGGGCCGACCAATAAAACGATACCGCCAAAACCGATCACAAAGCCAAAAAATTTATACAGAGTGATGCGTTCGGTCTGATGCGCTAAATGCGCTAACAGCAGTGTAAGCAACGGAATCACCGCCATGAGAATGCCCGCAAGCGCGCTATCTACACTTAACTGCCCCCAACTGATTAGAAAGAAAGGAACGCAATCCCCGACCACCGCGAGAATGGCGAAAAACCCCCATCGCCGCCACGGCAGCCACAGGGAATGTCCCTGCCAGGCGTTGACCGCCAGCAGGACAATGGCGGCCACAAGCAGTCGGCCCGCCACCATCGTCAGGGGCGCCATGGACTGAAGGGCGATTTTGTTCAGGGAAAACGACGATCCCCACATTACCACAAGGCCGAACAGCATCATCCAGTCGCTGAGAGAGCGTTTTACCGGCATCGGATTAGAGTTTCTTCAAATTAACAATTTTCATTAAGCCATCACTATCGCGATAAAGTCGGCTCGCACAAGCGGTCAGGTTACGCTAGTATATCTTTAGTCCAAGAAATCCAATTCACGGAGAACGCAATGCCCAGCACCACCACAACAGATCCTATCGTCATTGTCGGCATGGCCCGCACCCCGATGGGGGGCTTTCAGGGCGACCTGGCCGACGCCACTGCGCCGGAACTGGGCAGCACGGCGATCCGGGCAGCGCTGGAACGCGCGGGTGTTTCAGGTGTTGACGTTAACGAAGTGCTGATGGGATGTGTGCTGCCGCACGGGCTGAAACAGGCACCGGCGCGTCAAGCCTCACGCGGCGCGGGTATTCCGGACTCGGCCCCGTGCACCACGGTGAACAAGATGTGCGGCTCCGGCATGAAGACGGTGATGCAGGCCTATGACGGGCTGCTGTCCGGCGGGCTGGGCGAAAATGGCATTGCGGTGGCGGGCGGCATGGAGAGCATGAC
>JAUSQH010000021.1 GCA_030652895.1 Alphaproteobacteria bacterium | reverse complement strand
CGAAACCGTCGAGATCGACGATCATCGCCTCATCCTGTTCCGACGCTTGTGCGTCGCCCGCAGCGATCCCCATTGCCGGTAACGGTTGAGATTCAGCGTCGTCAAAACTGGTTTCGGTTTCAGTCAATGATCCTGGTCCGTGCTCGTAATAGGCGGCGACTCACCTGGCAAAACGCTACCTGGACAGCATACACTTATCGCTTCTACGACTCCAGCAGCGCCGCCAGCCGGTTCTGCGCCGCCGCCGGATCAAATTTATCGGGCAACCGCAACTGGGAAAGCGCGGCCGCACAGCGTGCCGCAGCCTGTCCAGTCAGCGCAGGGGTTTCTTGTATCACCTCACGCATCTCCGCCATCACGCCACTGCAATGCAACACCACGTCGCATCCGGCGGCCAGCGCATTGCGCGCCCTAAGGGCCAGGTCTCCCTTGAGCGCCGACATGCCGAGGTCATCGCACATTAGCACGCCCTGAAAGCCGATCTCGCTACGAATAACATCGTTAATTATTTTCGCGGAATGGCTGGCAGGCACAGCGCCGTCAAGCGCCGCATACGCGACATGAGCGGTCATCGCCATCGGCATATCGGACAGCGCTTTAAACGGGGCAAAGTCACTATGCCGTAATTCATCCAGGCTGACGGTAACCTGTGGCAGGTCATGATGACTATCCGCACCGGCCCGGCCATGCCCGGGAATATGCTTCAGAACCGGCAGCACTCCGCCCGCCAGCATTGCCTTGCACATTGCCCGGCCGAGTTCCGCAACTATTTCAGGATCGTCGGAAAACGCCCGGTCACCGATCACGTCATGCCCACCGGGTGCGGGCACATCCAGCACAGGTACGCAGTCAACCGTTATGCCAAGAACCGCCAGCTCATCGGCCAGCAGCCGGGCATTGAGGGTGCAGGCCTCAAGCGCGGCCGCAGGATTGCGCCTGTACAGCCTGCCAAAGTCGGCCGCCGGTGGCGCTTTGCGCCAGTTTGGAGGCGCAAGCCGCGCCACCCGCCCGCCCTCCTGATCGATCAGGACAGGCGCGCCGGGGCGGCCAACGCTACTCCTTAAACTGTCAACCAGTTCAATTACCTGTCCAGATGACTTGATGTTTCTTGCGAATAGAATGAAGCCCCACGGACCAGCGTCGCGAAAAAACGCAGCCTCCTCAGGCAGTAATTCAGGTCCCGAGCAGCCAAAAATAACGGCGCGCGCAGACATCGCGCCTAACGCGCCACTACTATGCAATCAGCCCCAGCAGCCTTCAATGCGGCGCATTGCGTATTCGCCGATGCCCGCTCGGGAAACGGGCCCGCCTGCAGACGGAAAAATCGGCCCTTTTCCCCAAGATCGGCTTCGGTCACATAATGCTCCAACTCGCCCAATATACCGGCATGGCGGCCTGCCAGTAATTTCCAGCCCGCATCAGCGGCGCCCTGCGTGCGAAACGCGCCCAGCTGCAATGCAAAGCTCTTGCCGGCGGGTGCGGCGGGGGGCGTCGTCACTGGAGAGGCCTCCAGAGCGGCCCGTTGCGGCACGGATTCAGCGTCCGTGGATACGGGCTCACCCGCCTCGTCCTCCTGGTTGATTAATGCCGCAACCTGATCCGCATCTTCCGGCGCCGCACTGCTAACCGGCGGAACCGGTTCCGCAGCAACCACATCGTCCTGCTCGGTATCAGCCTTCTTCCGGCCCATGGGATCGGGAATTTCCGGGGCTACAACTTCCGGCGCCGCAGCTGGCGCCAGGGGTGTCGCACCCGTCGCCGGCGGGGGTACGCGCACCACTCTCGGTTGTCCGTCTTCGGGTAATTCATTGTTGTACGGGCTTATGATTGTCGGCTTTTCTTTTGGTTCTTCGGCCTCTGGCAAAAGCTGCTCCAGCCCGGCCTCGTTGCCATCGATCTTGTCATAGACCGTCTTGTCCTGATGCGCGAAATTCGTACCCCCGGGGTCGTCCGGCCTGACTTTTATGTCGCCGGGTTCCGCATTGATGACTGCCAATGTCCCGTCCCCGGCATGGTCACCCCCCACATTAAAGGCATACCAGATCAGTCCCGTAAAAATCAGCAGGGTGACCACGCCGACCATCACCAGAGTCCCGGTCATCATGCTGAAGGCCGACCGAGGAATATCCGTATCACCGTAGCCGTCGTCTAATTCGTCAGGACCAATATCTCGTTGGGGCATTAGCGCATCTCCTCCAGGGGCTCGACGCCGAGTATCGCCAGCGCAGAGGCAATTACCCCCTTGATTGCGCGAATCAGCGCGAGCCTGGCAAGTGTAACATCCTTCCGCGCGGAAACGATAAATCGCAGTTGCGGGTCCTCATTGCCTTTGTTCCACAAGCCATGGAACGCGGACGCCAGATCATGGACATAAAAGGCGATCCGGTGCGGCTCATGCGCCTGCGCCGCCGATTCAACCATACGCGGCCACCCCGCCAACAGCCGGATCAGTGCCAGCTCGTCAGAATCCGCGAGAAGCGAAAGATCAAGATCTCCGAAATCGAGGTTCGCAAGATCAAGATCGGGAAACGCTTCGGCGGCATTGCGCAACACCGAACATATCCGGGCATGGGCATACTGCACATAAAAAACCGGGTTATCTTTTGACTGCTCGGTCACCTTGGCAAAGTCAAAGTCCAGCGGCGCATCGTTTTTACGGTACAGCATCATGAACCGCACCGCGTCGCGGCCTACTTCATCCACTACTTCACGTAAAGATACGAAGTTACCGGAACGCTTGGACATTTTCACCGGCTCTCCGTCCCGCAACAGGCGCACCAACTGGCAAATCTTGACGTCAAGCGTTCCCTCGCCGCCGGTAACCGCTGCAACCGCCGCCGTCATGCGTTTCACATAACCGCCATGGTCCGCGCCGAACACATCGATCATCTGCGTATAGCCGCGCTGAAACTTTTCGAAATGATAGGCAATGTCCGGGGCAAAATAGGTCCAGCTGCCATCCGACTTTTTCAGCGCCCGATCGACATCGTCACCAAACTGTGTCGCGCGAAACAGGGTTTGCGGACGTGGCTCCCAATCCTCTGGCGTCTTGCCTTTTGGCGGCTCCAATACACCGACATAGATGAGCCCCCGGGATTCCAGATACGCCAGGGCCTTTTCAATCGCACCGCTTTCATGCAGGGCGCGCTCGGAATAAAAATTATCATGCTGAACACCCAGGGCGGCGAGGTCCTCACGGATCAGAATCATCATGGCTTTCAAAGCCGCATCCCGCACAATGGGTAGCCATTGCGCCTCGGGCATCGTGCGAAGCCGATCGCCATGTTCCAGTTTTAGCTGCTGCCCCACCGGCAGCAAATATTCCCCGGGATAAAGGCCCTCGGGAATTTCCCCGATCTGTTCCCCTAGTGCTTCGCGGTAGCGCAGGAACGCAGAGCGTGCCAGAACGTCAACCTGCCCGCCCGCATCATTAATGTAATACTCCCGGCAAACCTCATAACCTGCTGTTTTCATGAGGTTAGCGAGCGTATCGCCAAACACCGCGCCACGTGTATGCCCGACATGCATCGGCCCGGTCGGGTTGGCCGATACATATTCAATGTTGATTCGTCTGCCTTCACCGATATGCGAAACGCCA
>JAUSQH010000014.1 GCA_030652895.1 Alphaproteobacteria bacterium | reverse complement strand
CGACACCGCGGCCGAGTCGACCTCGCTGCAACTGGCGATCTGGAACGTCATCTATGACACCGACCAGAACGTCACCGCGCGCGGTGCCAGCTTCCGCGACACCAGCATCTATGGCGGCTACGCCGACACCTTGCTCGCCGGCGGCGCCGCCACCCTGACCAGCCGCTTCAACGTCTACGCGCTCGAACGCGCGGGCAGCCAGGACTTCCTGCTGCTGTCGGCGATCAGCACGCCGCAGAGCGGCAACAGCTCGATCCCGGAGCCGGCCAGTCTGGCGCTGGCGATGCTGGCGCTGGGCGTGGCTGGTGCAGCCACGCGGCGCAAGCCGATCAGCGTCGCGGCCGCCTGACGACGGCGACTGCCGCCGCGCCGATGGCGACGAACAGCGCCAGGCTCCAGAACTCGTAGGGCAGGCCGGCCAGGTTGACCTTGGCGTCGGCGCAAGACGCATAGGCGGCGAAGACCTGCGGCAGCCAGCCGTCCAGACCCAAGCCGCTGGTGATGCGGTCGGCCAGCGTCAGGTCGCAAGACGCGCTGCTGGCGGCAACAAAATGCTGCCACAGCGCCGCGGCAACGCCGCTGGTGGCCAGCAACAGCATCAACGCCGCGGCCGTGCGCCGCAGCAGTGCCGCACGCCCCAGCAAGCCGGCCACGGCGGCCAGCGCGATGGCGAGGAAGATCACGCGCTGCAGCACGCACCAAGGGCAGGGCTGCATGTCGAACACATGTTGCGACACCAGCGCTGCGCCGACGGCGGCCACCGACACCAGGGCCGAGCCCGCCAGCAGCAAGGTGGCGAAGCTCATCGCACCTCGGCGATCATTTCGATCTCGACGCAGGCACCGGTCGGGATCTGGGCGACGCCGAAGGCGCTGCGGGCGTGGGCGCCGATGCTGGGGCCGAAGATCTCGCCGATCAGCTGCGAGCAGCCGTTGATCACCAGGTGGTGCTCGGTGAAGGTCGGCGTGCTGTTGACCAGCCCGAGCAGCTTGACGATGCGCGAGACGTTGTTGAGATCGCCCACCGCGGCCTGCAGCGTGCCCAGCAAGTCGATGCAGATGGCGCGCGCGGCAGCCTGGCCTTCCTCGGTCTTCATCGTCAGCCCGAGCTGGCCGACCCAGGG
>JAUSQH010000013.1 GCA_030652895.1 Alphaproteobacteria bacterium | reverse complement strand
GCATCCGGTTGTCGGCCAAAGGCGACGCTGGCCTGGAGATCGCACATGACCGTTGTGCGTCAAAGACCGGACGTTATCAGCTCGAAGGTCTCGGGCGGCCGGTCTATCATATGCGAATGAGTGCTCCCGACCCGGAAAATGCGGAAGTTTGAGGATGCGAGCAAACCGAATGAAAAATCGAACTTTTAGACCAACGTGCCATGAATCCGCGAGGGGTATTTCAGCGGCCTGTTAGATTAATAAAAGAGGATTTCACAATGAAAATATTGAACTATCGCCACCTACTATTAACCGTTTGTATAACGCTTACTGGTTGCGGCGGCCCAGCCTTTTATTGGAAACATTCTTCTAAAAGCGTGGACGACTTTTCTATTGACGTAGAAGACTGCAAAAAAAATTATACGGCGGTAACGTGCTATACACTTCCAGCAAAAACCATAACTGAATGTAAGAACTACTCAGGTAAAATTGTTTGTGAAGATGTCACAAGAAGAGCTAGCGAACATTGCAGCACGAATAAAGCGGTCTGCATTAGAAAAAAAGGCTGGTCGTCATACGACAAGCCATGTAATGGCTGCTTTAGAGCCGCACCTTTCTCATATAGTGAGCTGGGGATATAGCAGCCAAATCATGTAATGATTTTTAAGTTGGAGGTGATGCTGACAATGAGCATCATCTTGTTCGTCCGCTTGGCGCCGATACTGAGACGTTAGCCTCAAACCGTCTGAACTTCCGTTGTAGGTCGTGTTCTGCCGTCAGCACTGAGAAAACCGGTCGATTAGCGGCGAGGGGCGAGCCAACGACCGGTCTTGCGAGTACAGCGGACGCGGTCAATCAAATGGAATGGCCTGCGTCGCCTATGGCCGAACTGCGGCCTGATGAGGCTGCGAGCGGACCGACTCAATGTCGGCCGAAGCCGCCGTTCAGCTAAAATACTGATAACACCTGCTATCGGTCAGAAGCAGCCATTGAGTATACGGTTGCAGCCTACCGATCGAACCAGACCGCAACGGTCGCGCAGACCTGCTCCGCCTTAAAGTTTGGCTATGTCTCCTGCTCACGAATCGTTCTTGGAAGCACTGACTGGTCTCAGCAAAGACCAGATCCGACAAGCCGGGCAGAGATATACGCCCGGGATCGATCCTCAAGCGCCGAATCTCAGGATTGAATCACTCTTCACCGCGATCGAGAATGTCGCCTGTGGAGCGGGGGCTCTTGCGAGATTTCAGACGATCCTGGATGCGTTTTTCCAAGCTTGGGACCGTGCCAAGCACTGCAGCCAGCGGCCCGACGCACTTCAGGTGCGAGCGGACGATGCCCGTGTCTTCTTGTCGCCGATGATGGATCGCCTGCGCGCACGCGACGCATGGGCAGGAGAAGAGTGGTCGGATCGACTCTCTGGCATTGAATCCGAGCTCTTGGCGGATATGGCGCACTGGCGTGCAGAGGAGGCCAAGCTGCAGCCGGCCGACGGAGACAGCGGCTACTCCTCTGCACGTAACACTGTCCGTGGCAACATGAACGCCATCGGTCGATGTTTGGCCATCGTGCGTGACGAGAAGGAGTACATCCAGAGCCCAGCGTTCAAAGTCCTGTTTGATCCGCAGCTCCTGGTAAGCGGTGAGTGGGGCACGGGTAAGACACATCTGCTGTGCGATGTCACGCAAGACCGAATCGGTCGCGGCCAAGCCACTGTTCTTGTTCTTGCCAAGAACTTCGAAGGCAGTGTTGTTGCAGAAATCTGTGCGCGGATTGAAGCAGGGCGCACGGCAGTTGAGGTATTCGATCGACTTGAAGAATTGGCCAACGAGACCCCAGAGCGCGCGGTCGTCATCCTCGACGGTGTAAACGAAGGTCGACGTCGTGAATGGCGAGATGCCGTTACCAGCCTTCAAGCGCTCGTTGCAGACCGCCCGAGCATTGGCTTGATTGTCACGTGCCGGACGCCGTTTGAGCCCATCGCCATCGAGCAGAAAAACTTAGAGAAATTTCATAAGGTCATGCACCTCGGATTCGACGATCAAGAATTCGACGCTCAGGCAGCCTTCTTCCAGTACTACAACCTGCCGCTGCCCGAAGTGCCGCTGCTGGACAGAGAATTCTCGCGGCCGCTTACACTGAAGCTAATCTGCCAATCGCTCAAAAATCTTGCAGGCAAGAAGTTGGCACAGAGGTTTGCAGGTATTGCCTCGGGTCAAAAGGGAATGACTTACGTCCTTGAGTCGTTCATCAATGGCGTTGGTAAGCAGATTGAGCGCGAATATGGTCTGAGGGCCAAGGGGTGCTGGGAACTGCTGAAGGGAAGCGATCAAATCGCTGACAGGCGTCTAGCCGGCTTCGCTCCGTGCATGGCAGCGAATCTGCGCGGCTATGTTCGACCATCGGAGGCCGATCGCATCATCGCAGCCAACTACCCGACATTGAGGCCGTCACAGCGGCGCCAGCTCCTCGACGTGCTACGGACAAACGGCCTCATCGAAGAGGACGCCGTCTGGTACTCGACGAACTCCGGGGCCAAGTCCCGTGTCGTCTTCCGTCTTCCCTATCAACGATTCAGTGACCACCTGGTCGCAAGGCATTTGCTGAAGACGCATCTCGATCTTTCTTCGGCTGCAACGATCAAGCGAAGCTTCACGGCCAAATCGCCACTCGCGCGGATCTTCCGGATGTCGAACCGCTACCACCGGGAATATGCGGAGCCGGGCTGGGCGCAGGCGCTGATTACCGAATTTCCGGAACGCGTGGGGACGCGACTGCCGCGCAAACAGCGCGAACTGTTCTTCGTGTTGCCAAAACGGGCCCAGAACCTGAATGCCTACTTCGAGCCATTCATCGAAGGGATATTTTGGCGCGACCCTGAAGCGTTCACTGAGGGTACGCGGGCCGTCATCAATCAATATCTGAACGCCGGGGCGCGGGCTTGGGAGCGAATGGTTGACGCGTTGGCCGCCATCTCGACCAAGCCAAAACACCCATACCACGCCCGTCGTCTGTACGATTTCCTGGCGCGCTACCCGATGCCGGACCGCGATCTTCAGTGGTCTGAATACCTTCGGCGACGGTACGCGTCACCCACCATTCATCGGCTACTGACTTGGGCGGAGAATCTCAACGCGGCGAACATGACGCAGGGTTCTGCGACTGAGCTTGTTGTACTGCTCTCCCTGATCCTTACTACGGTCGTTCGCAGTGACCGCGACCTGGCGACAAAGGCACTTGTGTTGATCGGCGAAAGGTTTCCTGAAGTGCTTTTCACCCATGCCGTGACAAGCCTTGGGTTCAATGATCCTTATGTGCCGGAGCGAATGTTGGCGGCTGCGTACGGGACGACCTTGTCTCTGGTGGACTCGGAGGCAGCACCTACATTTCGACCTCTACTTGGGGATCTCGCAAAAACCCTATATCGAAAGATGTTCGGACCCGGTGCGCGCTACGCAACCCACCACACCCTGATGCGAGACTACGCGCTCGGTATCATCCAGATCGCCCAGCGCGCGAATTGCGTCGCGCTACCCAAAACCGCTAGCCGAAATCTTGCCGCGCCGTTTCCGAACACGCCTTCGACATTCACGAGTGACGGCGCGCCTGATCCGGCTATGGAAGAAGCCATTGGTCATGCCATTCGCATGGATTTTGGCAACTACACGGTGGGACGCTTGATCCCGAACCGGGCGAACTACGACGATAAGAACCCAGACTACATCCAGGTCCGCTCAAAGATCGAACGGCGCATATTTGACCTAGGGTATCGAGAAAAGCTGTTCAAAGAGGCCGATATCGAGATCGGCAATACGTCATGGAATGCACGCGACCAGGAGAAGGTCGATCGGTATGGAAAGAAGTACTCGTGGATTGCCTATTTCGAGATGTGGGGCGAGCGCGAGGCCAGGAGAAAGCTGCCGGATTGGCGCCTCGGAGAGAGAACGTCCGATTGTGGAGTTGATCCAAGTTTTCCGAAGCGCCCGCCCGACTGGACGCCGCCAATTCCGGACCTGTTTGGCGACCCGGGCGTTGACACTGAAGCCTGGGTCGAGGGAGGTTTCACGCCGACGTGGGATCCGTTGCTCGTGGTCCCCGAGATCAACGGACACCTAGGTGAGTGGGTGCTCGTGCAAGGGTTCATCCACGGAACCGACGAGATTCACGATCGAGAGCTCTTTGCCTTCTTGCGCGGAGTGTTCATTGCACGCAGTGATGTACGCAGTTTCAGAGCGAAGTTCCTTGCGGTGGGGTACCCCGGGAATAACAAGATCCCTGAAGCAGCCACTGAACACTACCTCTACGCGGGGGAGGCCGGGCGCCGTCAGAACTATGCGCGGCACCTGTGCCAGCGGAACGGCCGGTACCGTCGACAAATAGCGGAGGCGTTCGATCGATACGTGCGCGTGTATCCGAAAGAGAGGACTTCGCCTGCCACTGTCATCATTAGGTCGACAACTGAAGAAGGAGAGGAGAAGGTGATTTCATCCGTGGAACTCGGCCCGATCCCGAAAATGCGCCACATTCCCGGTATCCGCATGGAGCTTCCGTCCATTCACTTTGGCTGGGAGTCCTACCATTCGTCGCATAACGATTTCTCGGGCTTCGATCTCCCTTCGCCTAGCTTGATCCAGCGCCTTGGCCTGGCGAGCAAGAATCGCGAGATCGATTTCTACGATTCAATTGGCAAGCTCGGAACTCTCTATCGAGAGGCCGGGGACGGATGGAAGGGAGATCGGCACAGCCTCTTGTACGTCCGTGCCGATCTTCTTCGGCGTTATCTGACAGATACGCGCCAAGTCCTGGTCTGGTGCAACTGGGGAGAACGGGACTGGCTGAAGAAGATGGAAGGTCACGACGTGGTTCGCAATCCTGCGAGGCAACGGATCTACCAGGCTCATGACCACATTCATCGCTCGTTTTCTCAGTGGTCTGCTAAGGGTCGGTAGCTGTCATCCGTCTGGTGGGGCCGAACGGCAGCATAGGCCGACGTGCTGTCCATGACGGGACGTGTCGAGCGATTGCTCCACTTGGATACCTGAGCGAGTCCCCGTAAGCTTGATGCCTGCTGTCCAGTCGCTGCTTACCGCCAGCGACCTCCCTGGCGGGTCAAAGCTTCCCCGTCCCGATGCAGCACGCCTGACCCTGCCTATGGTCGGCCACAAGGTGCGCGCGGGATTTCCGTCACCCGCCGACGACTATGTGGAGGCATCGGGAGGGACAGGACTCATCGCAAGTGGAGTCTAACACCTGAGTTAAGCCGCGCCGCGAAGCGGCGTCGGCTTGGACGAATTGTTAGGCGACACCCGCTGACGTAGCGAAAAGCGGAATGTGCTGCCCGATAAGCTCGTGGGAAATAAACGCCGGGAATTGTGCGGCCTGGCGGGTGTTTCGTTCTCGAAACATTTCTGGAGCAATGAGCACAATATCGAAATCCTCGTAGCAGCCATACCGCTCGTTTCCCACCCAGTGAGCAGCGCGCTGGGGATACATTTCTACTTGGTCGTGGGTGAACTTGCCAGCGCCAACCTTATTTTCGACATGAACGCCGACAATGCGGCCATTTTTGTCCTTGAGTAGCAAGAGAACGTCTGTCTCTGACTGGCGAGGCACAACAGCTTCCGTACCGGTTTCGTCGGTGTAACGAAACGGGTGCGTTCCCCAAGGATGATTTGCCCTACAGCTGTGAAATGTGACGCCGGAGCCAGCAAATTTTGTATGGGAGACGAACCAAGACAAAAATTCTGGACTCTTCTCCAGTTCAGCGGCAAGCGCCAAGTCCAGGTCTTTTTCGGTCGCCATGACTCCCTCCGTGCCGCGCGACAATTATTATAGAGACTCGTGGGGTCAACCCACGTCTTCCACCTGCGCGATCAAGTTTCCATCGTCTGGGGCCTAGCTCACTGACTGCTCTTGCCCATGAAGCTGACGTG
>JAUSQH010000011.1 GCA_030652895.1 Alphaproteobacteria bacterium | reverse complement strand
CATGGGCGGCGGTGAACTTCGCCCCGGACGCAGCGAAGCGCAAATCCGCGTAACAGGCCAGCACCAGGCCGATGCCCGCCGCGGCGCCATTTATTGCGGCAATTACCGGCTTGGTCAGGCCGAAATGATAGGCAAAGGTGGCGTCAAATTCGGGACGCACCCCGTATCCGGGGGTCGCGATATCCTCGGCCGTACCTGCGTCATACCGGCCCTTTTCCGAGTGCCCTTCCAGCGCCGCCGTATCCGCCCCGGCGCAAAATGCGCGTCCGGCCGGATCGCCCGTCACCACAATAACCCGCACCGCCGGATCAGCCTCGGCCATGGCGAGCGCCCAGCGATATTCGGTATGCATACGTCCGGTCCAGGCATTCATCCGCTTTGGCCGTGAAAGCGTAATATATGCCGTCTGATTTTCGACAGCGCAGACGAGTGTCTTGAGTTCCATGCCCTATCCCTATATTACAGAATTCCGCGCGACAATCGCTCCAGCGAGGAAACATATGCCCGAAGATAAGCGCCTAACTTCAATGCCAACCCTTGCCGCTGTCAAGCAGAACACGCCCCCCGACACGGTGTTTGCCGATGAGAAACCGCAGACTGCATTCAAATTTGGCGAAGAAACCGTGCGCGTGTTTGACGACATGGTCAGCCGTTCGGTGCCCTATTACGACGAAATGCAGCGCATGACGGCAGAACTGGCGCGTGATTTTGCGCAGCCGGAAACCAGGCTGTACGATCTTGGCTGTTCCACCGCCACCACCCTGGCGATGCTGCATTACACGGTCGATCCCAGCGTAGAATTTATCGGCGTCGATAATTCGCCCGAAATGCTGGGCAAGGCGCGCGAAAAACTCGATGCGCTGGGCATCACACGGCCAGTAGAATTGCAGCTTTCCGACATCGAGAAAATGCCTCCAATGCATGGCGCCAGCGTTGCGGTGATGAACCTGACCCTGCAGTTTGTGCGCCCCCTGCACCGCGAGCGCCTGGTGAAGCAGATTTTTGATGGCATGCTGGCGCGCGGCGCGTTCATTCTGATTGAAAAACTGACGGTTTCCGACGGCGATCTGAACCGTCTGTTCATCAACTATTATTACGACATGAAACGGCGCAACGGATATTCCGAACTGGAAATTTCGCAAAAGCGCGAAGCGCTGGAAAATGTGCTGATCCCCTACCGGCTGGAAGAAAATGTCGAATTGCTGAAGGGCGCCGGTTTCCGCAGCGTCGAGATGTTTTTCCGCTGGTATAATTTTTGCGGATTGGTTGCGGTTAAATGAGCACCCACGATAGGATCATCCAGATCGGCGACTGGTTTTTCAAATACCGCAATATTGCTTTTCCGATCATGCTCGTGGCGCTGTTCACCAGCCTGCCTCCCAGGCCGTTTATGGGCAATGTAGTAATTGACGCCTGGCTGGATATGACCGGCGTATTACTGGCGCTGGCGGGTTCCGGTTTGCGTGCCTGGGTGATCGGTTTGGCCTATATCAAGCGCGGCGGACTGGATAAGAAAGTGCATGCGGATACGCTGGTCAGTTCCGGCATGTTCGCGGTGTGCCGTAACCCCTTATATGTTGGCAATGCGCTGGTGCTGCTGGGCCTGTTTGTGGTGCACAACAATCCGCTCGCCTATCTTATCGGGCTGATCTTTTTCGGCGTCGCCTATTGGGGCATCGTTGCGGCGGAGGAAAAATTTCTGGCCGAGAAATTCGCTGATGACTATCGCGCCTATTGCGACCGGGTGAACCGCTTCTGGCCAGATTTCAGCCACTACCGCGAAGCCGTCGAAGGCATGGACTTTAACTGGCGCCGTATCGTGATCAAGGATTATTCCACCGTCTACACCTGGGTGGTGGGCATGATCATCCTGATCGCGTGGGAACATACCTACTGGGCCGGCGGTTCGTTCCTTGACGCCCTCACGTCCGTGCTCATCCCGCTCGGCCTCGCCACAGCAGTAGTGCTGCTGGTCCGCGTCCTGAAAAAACGCGGCATGCTGTCGGAGCATGCCGCGTGATGCCTGTCAGACTGGAAGACCCAGGGATTTTTTGGCGAAATTGGTGGCGGACTTGTAGTCCGCCTTGCCGTTAACGGCGCGCAGGGCGATTTCCGCCGGCAGGATACGCTTGGGAACCTTATACGGCGCGAGGTTTTTACGTACAAAGCCGCGCAGCTCCTCCTCGTTGAAATTCACGCCTGGCTTCATCTTGATAACGCCGGTTACGGCCTGGCCCCATTTTTCGTCCGGTACGCCAACAACCAGCACATCATCGACCTGCGGGTGGGTCTTGATGACTTCCTCGACTTCTTCGGGATAGATTTTCTCGCCGCCGCTATTGATGCACACGGAGCCGCGCCCAAGCAGGGTCAGGGTGCCGTCTTTTTCTACCGTGCACCAGTCGCCGGGGATCGAATAGCGCACCCCGTTTATGACCGGAAAAGTTTTTTCGGTTTTTTCCGGATCCTTGTAATAGCCGACCGGAATGGCGCCGGTGCGCGCGATAAAGCCGGGGACGCCACTGCCGGGCGCCACTTCGCGGTGATCCTCGGTGAACACTTTGCAATCCTCTCCAATGGCGAATTTCGCAACTTCCGACGTGCCTGCGGCAGAGGTTTGCGAACGCCCAAAACCAACCGCTTCAGATGCCCCAAATGAATCCACCAGGATCATATTCGGGTTGTG
The DNA here is from genome assembly GCA_030652895.1 of Alphaproteobacteria bacterium. GTDB lineage: Bacteria > Pseudomonadota > Alphaproteobacteria > UBA11222 > UBA11222 > UBA11222. Next base: position 437 of record JAUSQH010000011.1, on the reverse strand, counting down.
CCTGAGCAGGCCCTGCTTGACTTCCGGGCTCCACATCACGCCGGAGGACAGAATGCCAAACAGCGACGACAGGTCATAAGCGCCAGGATGTGCGTCCAGGCTGCGCAGCATCGGCTTGGCGAACGCGTCGCCGACAATGGCCATGGTATTGACCTTGTAACGCTGTACCGTTTTCCACAATGCGTCCGCGTCCAGGTTGGCTTCTGGCGTCGTCACCACGCAGCCGCCCTGGGTGTGGCAATTAAAGGCGGAAATCATGCCGGTGCCGTGCATGAGCGGGCAGGCGGGAATAATCTTGGCCCGCAGCGGCAGGGCGGCGACCCGATCCGCATGTTCTTCGGCCGTCTTTGGCGGCGCAGCGTCGGGGTTGAACAGCGATGCGCCGCTTCCCGTTGCCGCCCACAGGGCTTCGTGCTCCCACATCACGCCCTTGGGCA
>JAUSQH010000621.1 GCA_030652895.1 Alphaproteobacteria bacterium | reverse complement strand
AAAATACCCGATGAGCAAAAACCTGCCATTGGCAAAGTGATTGCTCCAGAAGCGCTGTTCTGGTTCCGCTGGGGGGCAATGGCGACCATCGTTACCGGGATTATTCTGGCGTGGATGAATGGCTATCTGGTGGATGCCTTTACGCTCGGCGCTAGCAATGGCTTCGCAGTATCCAAGAACATCCTGATCGGCCTTGGCATGTGGATGGGGGTAATCATGTGGTTCAATGTGTGGTTTGTGATTTGGCCCAATCAGCAGAAAGCGCTGAACATAGACAACAAGTTCCCTGACCTCGCGGCCCCTGACAAAGCAGCGGCTGGGCGTACAGCAATGCTGTTTTCCCGTACCAATACCCTGTTGTCGATACCGATGCTGTTCTGCATGATAGGTGCGCAGAACCTGCTTTGATCATCTTCGACTGAGGAGAATCAAAAAGGGCCGCTCGAATGAGCGGCCCTTTTTTTGTCCTGAATTGGATCAGGCTTCGAACTTGAAGTGCTTCAGCGCTTCGCGGTCCACGACCGGCGCGCGTTTGGTGCCATGGGTCAGCTTCACCGAACCCGTCTTGCGTTCGAACGGATCCTTGAGGCCGATTTTCTGGGAGTATTCCCGAATTTCCGGGATCACATGTTCGCCCAGCAGCTGCATGCTGCGCAGACGGTCCTCGTTGCCTACCGGTCCCTGCACCGCAAAGAAGGTGAGCGTACCTGGACGGATCACATCCAATATCTGCTTGATCTTGGGAATGACCGATTTCGGCGTACCAATGAGCAGTTGCAGATTGCGCTGGCCTTTTTCAAAACCTTTGACGAGCTTCTGACGAACCTCATCATAATTGGTTGTTTTAGGCGCGGGCGCATCATCACCACCTGCCATCTTTTCGCGGTTCACGCCGAGCCAGCTACCCCCCGGCTGCTTGGCCAGGTTACGGATAGCGCCCTTGGAGTTATACCCGGGCGGCAGCGTATATTGCGGCGCCGAGAAGGCGTTCTGTCCGCCGCCATAAACAAACCCGCGGCCCAGCTCCTGCGCCTTTTCTTCAGTATCGGCAAGAAAGGTCGGCACCAGATACCCGAAGTTCTCCGATCCAGCCTGATAACCGTTCTGCGCAGCCTGTTCGGCGTAGAAGTCCCACAGATCACACGTAGGTCCAAGCGACGTGCCCAACCCAATATAGGGATAGGCGTGATCCGCACACCACAGCACAGTTTCCGGGCTAAGCACGCCGGGAATCCACATTTGCGGATGCGGTTCCTGGAAAGGCAACGCCCAAGGGTTCACGTGGCGATAATGGAAATGCTTGCCTTCATAACGCCACGGCCCAGGCTTGGTCCAGGCCTGGATGATGAAGTCATGCGCTTCGTTGAACATTTCACGGTTATATGCCGGATTAGCATTATTGAAATATTGCTCGGAACCAGCACCGCGTACCCAGCCAGTGACCAGACGCCCACGGGAGATAAGGTCAATTTCCGCAAGCTCTTCCGCCATACGCAACGGATGCTTGATAACCGGCAACGGATTGCCGATCAGCACGATTTTGACCTTCTTCGTGATGCGCGCCAAAATGGCCGCTTCCACGTTCAGAACGTTACCCATGCAGAAAGGGTTGCCGTGATGCTCGTTCAGACAGACGGCGTCAAAGCCCTGTTCTTCGGCGTAACAGGCTTCGTCCAGATAATGATTGTAATCATCGGAGCCTTTTTTGCGATCGAAATGCGTGTTGGGCACTGCGAAGAAAGCCTTGTTCTTTAGAACAACCTCTTCATCAACCCAGCGATAGGGACGTTCGGTAAAGTACGCTATTTTCATGTTCGTTTCCTCTGTCTCGTGTGGCTCAGAGTCGTATCAAAATACGAACCCTACGGATTTAGCTGGCCAGGAACTGTTTAAGCGCGGCAACAAATTCACCCGATTTCTCAATCTCGGGCCGGTGCCCCGCATTCTTGATTTCAATCAGTTTTGCACTGGGGATCGCCTTTTGATAGGCCTCAACGCAACCGCGTGGGGTGAAATTGTCCTTCGTGCCCCAGACCAGCGCCGTTTTGATGCTTGCCGTTCCTTGCAGCAGGTGGGGCAGGCTCGGGTTGAACATAAACGGTTCCCAGCCAATACGTGCGGTTTCGGCGCGGGCATCTTCGAAGTTTTCGAATTGCTCGGGGGTCATTTCACCGCCATAAATTTTCAGGAACTCCGGCGTGTTAAACGGATCCGCAACAGTGCTCCGCAAATGCGTGCGCATCGACATTGCGATAAAATCTGCAATCACGCCCTCAGTTGGCCGCAGGCCCATCGGGCCAACCAGCGCCATATGACCAAAAACATCCGGATTGGAGGCAGCCATTTCCGCCGCGATATAGGCGCCCGCGGAAAACGCCACGACATCAACCTGGCCCAGCTTTAATTCACGCAACACCTGAGCGTAGTATCCTCCAAGATCCCGGTAACTGCGGATCCAGTCAATACGGGGGGATTTATCAAATCCGGGCTGGCGCGGAATAATAAACTGGCGATCACCGGCCAGCGCCTCATTCCATTCCATCCAGCCGGGAAACCCCAGCTCGTCATGTAGCATAAGCAACGGCTTGCCTGATCCACCACGTATGATAGCAAGCTCAGAGCCTGCTAACTTCTCACTTTTTTCGGTAACATTAGCCAATGAACCTTCCTCCCTGCTGATTTACTCCGGAGCTGCACCCCGGTTAGTAATTACGGACTTCAAGGCTGCCAAAACGGCCACCTGGTGTACCTGTCTCGACATCAAAATCTCTTATACGGAATAGAACAGATTTTCGAATAAATGTTCAACAAAAAAATATTACTCAATCAATCAATAACGAGCAAGCAAGCCGAAGTGCTTATTTTTAAAAGCAAGTTTTCAGAAAAAATCTATTCAAAACGCTGCGTAGATCAGCGCTTTGCCGCAGGGGCGTCACTATCAGACCAGTTACGTTTGACGCCCACGAGCAATAAAAATGGCGCTGCGATAAAAATTGAAGAATAAGTTCCGATAAATATTCCCCATATCATGGCAAACGTAAAACCGCGGATCACCTCACCGCCAAAAATAAACAGCGCGGCGAGCGCGATGAATGTCGTAAACGCAGTCATCGTAGTGCGGCTGAGGGTTTCATTAATGGCCAGGTTAAGCAGCTCCTCAAGCGGAATTTTCTTATATTTACGCAAATTCTCGCGCACCCGGTCATACACCACAACTGTATCATTCATCGAATAGCCGACAATGGTCAGGATCGCCGCAACGATTGCCAGATTGAATTCCAGTTGCAGCAGTGAAAAGAGACCGATGGTCATGGCAACGTCATGCACGAGCGCGATGACCGATCCAACGCCAAACTGCCACTCAAACCTGAACCACACATAGATCAGCATCGCGCCAACCGCCAGAAGAACGGCTAGAACGCCCGCATTGATCAAATCGCTGCTAACTTTCGGGCCCACCAATTCGACGCGACGGTAAGTGACAGGTGACCCATAATCCCTGTCCAGCGCCGCCTTAACCGCGGCGACCCCTAGCTGCTGCGCCTGCTCACCGCCAGCGCTCTGTCCGATCCGGATCAACACATCATTGTCGGCGCCAAAAGTCTGGACCTGAACATCGCCGAGCCCTAGGCCAGATACAATGCTGCGGATGCGGCCCACATCTGCGGCACCCTCGGTGCCAATCTCAACCATCGTGCCGCCGCGAAAATCAATGCCAAAATTCAAACCTAGGGTGAGATACAGAACAATCGACGCAAGCGTGAGCAAGCCGGAAATCACAAACGTAATATTCCGTATACGAATGAATTGGAAGTTGGTTTCTTGAGGAACAAGTTTCAGGCGGAACATAAGCTCTCTCTATTTATCACTAAATGACGATTTCGCGTGGCCTGCGGCGGCGCAGATACTCCGTGACAATAAATCTTGTTACCGTGACTGCTGTAAAGACCGAAGTCAGTACGCCAATCATCAGCGTGACCGCAAAGCCGCGCACCGGCCCCGATCCAACCTGGAACATGATCACCGTTGCAATGAAGGTCGTAATATTCGCATCGAGAATAGTTCCATACGCGCGGTCAAAACCTGCCTGAACGGCGCTTAATGGGGTTTTTCCGTTACTTATTTCTTCACGGATACGCTCAAAAATCAGCACATTGGCGTCCACCGCCATGCCCATGGTCAAAACGATCCCGGCAATGCCCGGCAGTGTCAATGTCGACTGCAACAAGGTCAACGCGGCAGTGATCAGAATAATATTCACCACGAGCGAAAGATTGGCAAACACCCCAAACAGACCGTAACTCAAAATCATATACACAATAACGGCCAGAAATCCGATGATGGCTGCATTGCGCCCGTCACGCACCGAATCAGCGCCCAACTCGGCGCCGACAGTGCGTTCCTCTATGATCAGCAACGGCGCCGGCAACGCACCCGCGCGCAGCAAAATCGCCAGATCATTGGCTTCCTGATACGTAAAATTGCCGGTAATCTGCCCCGACCCGCCCAAAATCGCGGAGCGGATTACCGGTGCGCTGACGACGCGCCCGTCCAGGACAATGGCGAACGGCCTGCCGACATTCGCCTTGGTCACATCCGCAAACCGTTTACCCCCAACAGAATCGAAACGAAACAGCACCATGGGCTCATTGGTCTGACCATCCGTTGACGGTTGCGCGTCAACGAGGTTTTCGCCGCTGACCATGATTTGCTTGCGCACTACGAATTCCTGCGCACCTTCTTCGTCCGAGGGTAGAATTTCGGAGCCAATTGGCACTCGTCCGCCCTGGGCTTCGACCGCAGAAACAGTCTGATCCAACAGCCGGAAGCTCAGTTTGGCTGTCTTGCCGAGCATTTCCTTCAGACGTTCAGGATTATCAAGTCCAGGCACCTGCACAAGAATACGGTCATCACCCTGACGCTGGATTGTCGCTTCGCGGTTGCCCAGTTCATCAATTCGCCGGCGCACGATTTCAATCGATTGCTGCACTGCCGACGTGCGCCGCCGGGCAAGCGCATCATCGCTCAGGCGGACCTCAATCGTCTGCCCTTCAGGCGTACTTATTTCCAGCTCGGGCGACTCACCGCCGATAATACCCAGCACGGCCAAACCGCCGCCGTTCAGTTCCTTAATCCGTTCGCGGGCACTCTCGAATTGTTCCACTTCCCGGATTTGCACCTGCAGTGCGCCGTCGCGAACACCCAGTTTCTTGTAGCCGATACGTTCTTTGCGCAGGGCCGTACGAACTTCTTCGGTCAGCGACTGCAACCGTTCGCTAACTACCGCATTGACGTCCACCTCCAGCAGCAGATGGGAGCCGCCCTGCAGATCCAGACCAAGGTTGATTTGCTGCTTGGGCATCCAGTCCGGCAGGCGAGCCAACGTAGCGCCGCTCATCAGATTAGGTGCGGCAAAATACACGCCGCTGATCAAAAGCATAAAGATAACCGCTATTTTCCAGCGGGCGAAATGCAGCATTGTGAAACCCTATTCAGGTGTAATCATTTGGTGTCAGTAGCGGCGGGTTCGCCTTTGGCGCGCACCGCAGTCAGGGTGCTTACAATCACCCGCACCTTCACCCCCTCGGCTATCTCGACCAGCACTTCGCCATCGTCCTGAACTTTGGTCACCTTGCCGACAATCCCGCCGGAGGTCACGACCGTATCCCCGCGGCGCACAGCCGCAATCATCGCCTGATGATCTTTCTGGCGCTTTTGTTGTGGTCGAATCAAAAAGAAATAAAGAATGACAAAGACGAGAACCAGCGGCGCGGCAGCTTCGAAGAAAGAGCTGACACCTGCGGTGGTTTGGGCAAAGGCTGGACTGATCAACATTTTGGGCTCCTTAAGCAGCGGGCCGGACTATAACGATCCCGGCGCAACTTGCAAACCACAGGTTGACGGTTAGCGCAAGTTAGCTCCATGTTTGGCAAATCCCGTCCATTACTCAAGTGAACACAGTATGAGTATCGAAAAACTAACCCCCGTTCTGGTGCGAATTGCAGAAGCTCTCGAACGGCTCAGTCCCCTCCCCGCACGCGCGCCAAGTCTTGCGGAGGCCGATGGATTCGTGTGGCATGCCAATGGCGAACGCCTTGAGCCTGTGCCCAATATCAGCCGGGTTCCGCTGGAATTGCTGCGCGGTATTGATCATGTGCGGGATTTATTGCTGGAAAACACATCGCGCTTTGCCGGGGGGCTGCCCGCCAACAATACGTTGCTGTGGGGCGCGCGGGGCATGGGTAAAAGCTCCCTGGTCAAGGCGGTTCACGCCGCCGTTAACGCGAAAATGCCGGGCGCGCTGGCTCTTATTGAAATCCACCGTGAGGAAATCGACACCTTGCCACATTTAATGGCACGGCTGCGCGAATCACCCCGCCAGTGCCTTTTGTTTTGCGATGACCTGTCGTTTGACACCGCAGACACCAGCTATAAATCGCTAAAAGCGGTGCTGGAAGGCGGCATTGAAGGCCGCCCGGATACAGTGCTGTTCTACGCCACGTCAAACCGGCGTCACTTGATGCCGCGTGAAATGGTGGAGAATGAACGCTCCACCGCCATTAACCCGTCCGAAGCGGTAGAGGAAAAGGTTTCCCTGTCCGACCGTTTCGGTCTGTGGCTGGGCTTTCATGCCTGCAGCCAACAGGATTATCTCAATATGATAGCGGGCTATGTCGCGCATTACGAACTTCCTGCAACCGAGGCCGAGTGGCGTCCAGAGGCGATTGAATGGGCGGCCACCCGTGGCGCGCGCTCCGGCCGCGTCGCGTGGCAGTATATTCAGCATCTGGCGGGCAGGCTGGGGCAGAGACTGGGTTAACCGCCTACCAGCAGCGGCTTGGGATTAACCGCTTTTGCGCCCCGACGCACCTCGAAATGCAATTGGTCCTGGGCGACGCCACCGCTGCGCCCGGCGCGGGCAATCACCTGCCCGCGCACGACACGGTCACCCTTGCCTACCAGCAGTTCCGCATTATGGGCATAGGCGGTAGTCCAGCCGCCATCGTGCCGAATCAACAACAAATTGCCGTACCCGCGCAATCCATTACCTGCATAGGACACAACACCGTCCCCTGCAGCGGCAACGGGTCCATTCGGCGGCATGGCGATGTTAATGCCGTCATTATGCAGACCGTTTGGCTTGGACCCGAAGTCCGACAATATCGGTCCCTTTGCCGGCCATAAGAAGCGTACATCCTGTGTCGCAGGCGCCGGAGTTGGGACGGGCGTAACAAGCCTGGCTGTTTTTCTCTGCGGCTCAATTTGAGAGCGCACCGGGGTGGGTTTAGGCTGGGGTGGGATCCTTTCATCCGCCATTGCGAACCCGCTGGTCTGATCTTCGCCCGCGTCCAGTCCCGTTTCTTCGCCCGCTTCAATCGTAGCACTAACATTCAGGGGTGTATCAGACCGCGTGTTTTTATTGCCCGCCGTCCCTGCGAGGCGCGCGGATCCGTCCAGCGGCGGGACTGTATGCTGAACGACAGCCCTTTGTTCCCCCTTTCCCATGCCAGACGATGTCCTGGCAAAGATTTGCTGTGGGGAAGAGACCGGAGCGGGCGTCAGTGGCGGTTGTGTTTGCGCCTCAGGCAAGCGCAAGACCTGACCAGGCTTGATAACGAATGGCGGCGCCAGATCATTGGCCTCGACCAGCGCCTGCAGAGCGGTTTTATGATACCGGGAAATTGCGTAAAGCGTATCCCCTGGCTGGACGATAACGCTGCCTCGGCCCCCTGCGCCAGCAGGATACGCGAAATCAGCGGCGTCGGCCCCGCCAACATATACAGGCGCCGGTGTATCACGCGGTGCGCACGCACCGATGCCAGATACCAGCACCATGGCCAAAAAGATATTAATTCGAATGCGGAGCATTTCGTCCTCCCACTCGCCCAGTGCGTCGCCTACCTCTGTGGAGCCGGCGGGCTATCTACGGCAATCCCGTGCACCATCGGCACAAAACGCACAGGCAATAGTTCCTGGCTATCATAACCGGATTCGCTGCGGGTGATGCGTACAATATTCTGCGTATCCCAGGTTGGCCCAACCGGAATCAGCATAAATCCGCCGACTGCCAGTTGCTCCAATAGTAGCGGCGGTGGCTCACTCGCAGCTGCTGTAACCAGAATACGCTGAAACGGCGCCTGCTCCGGCCAGCCCTTATAGCCGTCGCCAAGCCGTGTCGAAATCGTATGCAGGCCAAGCTCCTCAAAACAGGTCTCAGCTTTTTGCAATAACGAGCGATGCCGCTCAATTGTGTAGACCCTGCGGCACAGTTGCGCCAGCACGGCCGCCTGATAGCCCGAGCCCGTGCCAATCTCAAGCACGACTATACGCTTGTTCAATTTCAATTCCTGGCTCATGAAGCCGACAATATAGGGCTGACTGATCGTCTGGCCACGGCCGATCGGCAGTGCGATATTCTCATACGAACGTTCGCGCAGCGCTTCCGGCATAAATATCTCGCGCGGTGTGCGCTCGATCGCCGTCAGCACCGCACGATTGCTAACGCCTTGACGGCGCAATTCCATAATCAGTTTAATCCTGGCCGGTTCCAGATCGAGCATGCCTGGCATCCTTCCCGTTTCTATCGGCCCGCAAACTCCTTGCGCAGGGAACGTAGCGTATGTGTATGTGTTAAATCCAGATGCAGCGGCGTAACCGAAATATTGCCCGCATAGATCGCATGCAGGTCCGTGCCAATAGACGGATTGCTGCGTACGCGCTGAAACCCAGTCCAGTAATATGGAACGCCGCGGCGGTCCAGACGGGCGTCCATTTCCAGCAGCGACTGATCCCGGCGCCCCTGGCGGGTAATTTCAACCGGCAATGCGTCACTGGCTTCCTCATCGGGAAAATTGATATTTATCAGCACGTCTTTGGGCCACCCTGCCTTTATCAGCTTGCGGATGATAGCCGGCGCGTGATGCGCGGCGGTGTCCCACTTCACCACCCGTGACTCGTGAAATCCAAAAGTCTGGCTTAACGCGATGGATGGAATGCCGAGCACCGTACCTTCCATCGCCGCGGCGATTGTGCCGGAATAAGTCACATCATCTGCGATATTGGCGCCACGATTAACCCCGGAAAGCAGCAAGTCGGGTAAATTATCTTTCATGATTTCGGCAATCGCCAGCACCACGCTATCGGTTGGCGTGCCGGCAACTGCAAACTTGCGCTTGTTTATTTTCCGCAGCCGTAAAGGATGATGCAGGGTCAGCGAGTGCGACGCGCCGCTTTGTTCGGTTTCCGGCGCCACGACCCACACATCATCGCTCAATTGCCGTGCGATGCGCTCCAGGCATTTCAGCCCCGGCGCATTGATGCCGTCATCGTTCGACAGCAGAATGCGGGGTTGCTTTTTTGATATCTTTTCTTTTGCTTCAGCCATGCTATTTGATCACTTCCAGACCGTCCATATAGGGACGCAGGACTTCGGGCACGATCACCGAACCATCCGCCTGCTGATAATTTTCCAGGATGGCAACCATGGTGCGCCCAACAGCAAGGCCGGAGCCATTCAGCGTATGCACGTAACGCGGGCTTTTGTCCTCTTTGGTGCGGTAGCGCGCCTGCATGCGCCGCGCCTGAAAATCCCCGCATTGCGAACAGCTTGATATTTCGCGGAATGCATTCTGCCCCGGCAGCCAGACTTCCAGATCATAGGTCTTGCGCGCCGCAAATCCCATATCGCCGGTGCATAACAGCATCGCCCGGTAATGCAGCCCAAGGCGTTTCAGCACCTCTTCGGCGCAGGCCGTCATGCGTTCATGTTCCGCATCGGCCTGTTCTGGCGTGGTGATGCTGACAAGCTCCACTTTGTAAAACTGATGCAGCCGGATCATGCCGCGCGTATCGCGCCCGGCCGCCCCCGCTTCAGCCCGAAAGCAGGGCGTGAATGCGGTGAAGCGCACCGGCAGATCCGCCTCCGGAAAAATAGTTTCGCGCACCAGATTGGTCAGCGACACTTCGGCGGTGGGGATCAGCCACATGCCATTACTTGCCTGGTTGGTTTGTAACTGATCTTCGGCAAACATCGGCAACTGCGCGGTACCTTACATCGCGTCGTCTCGCACCATCAGGGGATGCGATACTTCTGTATAGCCA